>DFYN01000006.1:10830-11544 GCA_002383615.1 Anaerolineaceae bacterium UBA4081 | reverse complement strand
GGCTGCTACACCGTGTCCCGATTTTTGTGTCCCGATTTTAACCGGCTCCCGCCGGAGTAGGTTATAATTAGAACCGCCCGGCAACGGGCGGTTTTTTCGTAATTTTCTCTCTCAAGGATGTCGGATGGATATCGGTTCAGTACAATCTGTTGATATAGACGAGCAAATGCGTACCGCCTATCTCGATTACGCCATGAGCGTGATCGTGGCACGTGCCTTGCCTGATGCGCGCGATGGTTTAAAACCTGTCCATCGCCGTATCCTTTACGCGATGCACGACATGGGTATTCGTCCGCGAACTCCTTACAAAAAATCAGCGCGTATCGTTGGTGAGGTGTTGGGTAAGTACCACCCGCATGGTGATTCGGCTGTGTATGAAGCCATGGCACGCATGGCGCAGGATTTCTCCATGCGCTATCCGCTGGTGGATGGACAGGGTAACTTCGGCTCCATTGATGGAGATCCGCCGGCTGCCATGCGGTACACGGAAGCCCGGTTGGGTGTCCTGGCGGCAGAAGCCATCAGTGATATTGATATGGATACGGTGGATTTTGTAGACAACTTTGATGGCTCATTGCAAGAACCAACCGTGCTCCCCTCACGCTTACCGAACCTTCTCCTGAACGGCTCGTCGGGTATTGCCGTTGGGATGGCGACCAGTATCCCTCCCCACAATATGAAGGAATTATGCGATGCCATCAGCTATCTCATTGA
>DFYN01000006.1:6953-10774 GCA_002383615.1 Anaerolineaceae bacterium UBA4081 | reverse complement strand
AATCGCTATGCGATTGTCATCACAGAGATTCCTTACCAGGTCAACAAGACCAACCTGATTGAGCGGATTGCCGAGCTGGCGCGTGGAGGGCGTATTGACGCCATCTCCGATTTACGGGATGAATCCGACCGCCGCGGAATGAGCATTGTCATTGAATTAAGGCGGGGAGCGCAGCCCAAACAGGTGCTGAATCAACTTTATAAGTACACCCCATTACAGTCTACTTTTAGTGTTCACCTGTTAGCGTTGGTCAACAACGAACCACGCTTGCTATCCCTCAAACGGGCGTTGCAAATCTATATTGAACATCGCCAGGAAGTAATTCGGCGGCGTTCGGAGTTTGAGTTAAATCGACTGCGCCAGCGTGCCCATATATTGGACGGTCTGCTGATTGCGCTGGCGAACCTGGATGACGTTATCCAGACCATCCGCCAGGCAGACGACGCAGAAGACGCCAAGGTGAAGTTAGTCAAGAGATTTAAATTAAGTGAAGTCCAGGCTCAAGCCATTCTGGATATGCAGTTGCGCCGCCTGGCGAAATTAGAGCGGCAAAAGATTGAAGAAGAGCAGCGCCAAACTAAGGAACGCATTGCCTTCCTGGAAGATATTTTGGCACATGGTGAAAAAATNNCGTCGGACAAGGATTACGGTTGAGACCCACGAGGAGTTAAAGGAAGAAGACCTAGTGGCTGATGAGCCGGTGTTAATCACCATCACTCAAAAAGGCTACATCAAGCGGGTTTCCGCAACCCTGTATCGCACACAGGCTCGAGGCGGGCGGGGCGTGAGTGGGCAAACAGTGCGCGACGAGGACGAAGTGCTGATGCTCATCCCAGCCCGTACGTTACACACTTTGCTGTTCTTCTCAGACCGCGGCAAGGTTTATTCTGAGAAAGTGTATCAATTGCCAGATGCCGGACGCACGGATAAAGGTATTCCCATTGTCAATATTCTGGCATTAGATTCAGGAGAGCGGATTACGGCAGCGGTTGCGGTACCGAATTTCTCACAGGCGGAATACCTGGTAATGAGTACAGTGCGCGGACGCGTTAAACGCTCGGCATTATCAGAATACAGTTCTGTCCGACCCTCAGGGGTGATTGCCATCACATTGGAAGAAGGCGATGAACTGGGGTGGGTTCGGATGACCAATGGCAAGGAAGAAATCCTGTTTGTCACAGCCCGTGGTCAAGCCTTGCGCTACAGCGAAACTGCCATCCGTCCGGTAGGACGGCAGGCTGCAGGCGTAACAGGCATCAACCTGAAGGCTGGAGACAGGGTGGCAGCCATGGAGGTGGTAGAACCCCAGGGCTACCTGTTGGTGATTACTGAGCAGGGCTTTGGCAAGCGTACACCCCTGGTTGATTACCCCGTCAAAGGACGCGGGACAGGCGGTGTGGCGGCTGCGGACAGTAAAAGCATGGATCGAACTGGTCCGGTTGCCCTGGCGCGCGTGGTTCAAGAAGATGATGAAGTAGCGGTCATGTCCGCTAATGGTGTCGTATTGCGCTTAAAGGCTAATAGCATTTCGATCAGCAGCCGGGCAGCCCGTGGCGTCCACTTGATCAATTTGGGCAAGGGCGATACGGTTGTCTCTTTGGCACGTTTCCGGGCTGAAGACGTAAAACGCGCTGCAGACGAAAACAGCGCGTGACAAAAGCATTAAGGTAACAAATAATGTTCATAGCCGATGGTTTACCACCGGCTATTTATTAACCAGTCACTAGAAAAAGGGCAAGTAGATTTTTTGAGTCAGCAGCAACAGGAATACCCCGAGGACGCACACCATCATTAATACCAACACCGCAATAAGGAAGCGCTGACCAGCGGTCATTCCAAGGAAAGGTTCTTGAGTCGTTTTGGAATTGGGGTCCCCTTTCACTTCTTGAATGGGTTCTTCTTCTTCCATACCCGAATCGCGTAAACTGTCAAACATAACACCCTCCAAATATAGTTACAGGTTAGGCTTTACGCAAACTGATTTCGCCGGCTGTGACGTTCATCAGGTTGCCATCAGCAGTTCGCAAACACAATTGTCCGTCTTCGCTAAGACCTTCCAATGTGCCGACTATGGTGGGACGGTTGGGTAAGTCCAGTTGGACTTCTTCACCGCGCCAGGCAAGCCTTTCTTCCCACGCTCGCATGAACGGTTTTCGTCCCAGTAATGGACGCCAGTGAAACAACTGTTCAATGACCTGTGCCAGAAGGTCAATCCTGTCTACAGGTTGCCCGAACTCATCCTCAGCGCATGTGGCAGGCATATGCAGCACATTTGCCGGTGGTATGGACGATGGTGCAATATTGATGCCGATTCCCAGGATAACTGCTTTCGGTATGCTGCCTCCTTGCACTTTGGAGGGTTCCCACAGCGTCTCTGCCAGGATGCCTGACACTTTCTTTCCACTCAATAAAACATCGTTTGGCCACTTCACCTGAGGGTGCAAATTTAGCATTTTTTCCAACGCAAAGCAGACAGCCACCCCGCCCAGACCGGAAAAGAGCTGGATTAACCCAAATTCCTCAGCGGAAGGTCGCAGGATGAGGCTGAATGCTAACCCACTGGATCGGGGGGTGTACCAACGCCGGTCAAAGCGTCCTCGACCGCGGAGTTGTTCTTCTGCGCCGATCAAAGCGCCATCAAGTGCGCCTTCCTCAGCCCAGACGGTAGCATCCTCATTGGTAGAATCGGTACAGTCCAACCAACGTACTTCGGATACGCCAACCATTTCCAACCGCTTTTTAAGGAGCGAATGATTCATAACTCTATTTTACACGTTTCTCTGAGATGCACTACCCCATTATTAAGCAAGCCGCCCAGCAGGAGGCTGGGCGGCTTGCTTGAGTGNNATGTTGATTATGAGGCAGTGATTTTGATGGATTTCGGTTTAGCCTGCTCGGATTTCGGAAGACGCAGGGTAAGCACACCATCCTTCAGGTTCGCTTCTGCTTTACTTGCCTCTAATGGGATGCGGAAGCGCAGGGTACGGTTGAATTTACCTGTTGGACGTTCCATGATGATGTAGGAGACATCTTCAGGACGTTCGATGGTGAACTCGCCGCTGATAGAGAGGGAATTGTCCGTGAATTCAATCGAAAGGTCCTCTTTCCGGATACCCGGCAGGTTGGCGGTGATGATGACCATCTCATTCGTTTCTACCACATCTAGCGGGAAGGGCAGGGTCATCTCATCGGCGAGGTTGCGCCAGATGGCGCGTGGATCGTGAGCAGATAGTGCGTACATGTTTACCTCCTTCGTAAATTCCTGTGTGAACAGGTTTGTTTTATATTTGACTTTATCTTATTCAACTTTTGTCAGAGCAGAATATGAGAATCATCAAATATTTATTAGTAATTGGAGATTAATGGGTGCGTGGGCAGATGTATGGTATCATCAGGGGCGCGAAGGCAAAGACGTATCACAGGAAACTTAATGGACGATAAAATCACGATTATCGAAGGACCACCGCCGGAGTTTGAAGAGGTAGATGATGGATGGGCGTTGGGATTAAACGAAAGCCCGACCTTGTTTGACCTGGCGATTACTCACCTGCGGACATTCAATAGCGAGGCGTTGGTGGAGCGCTGCCATCGTGCCTGGCGGTCGCATGGAAGCATGTACTTGCATTATCGTAACCATCTGGGTTTAGAGGAGCGTGCGCCAATTGTGGCTGCCCGTGCGGTGGAAACACCGGAGGGTCACATGTTGCTGCTTTGGATTCGCCGCACACCGGATGAAGATGATTTGCCAGATTTTTCAGACGACGACCGATTCCAAGGGTAATTGCACCGCCCACCATATTTGGTGGGCGGTATTGTTCTAA
>DFYN01000006.1:6654-6925 GCA_002383615.1 Anaerolineaceae bacterium UBA4081 | reverse complement strand
AAAAGTTGTGAAAAGTTGCAAGAAGTCACATGCAATTGCAACAAACTTGTGCCCCAGGAGGGAATTGAACCCCCAACCTAGGCTTTAGGAGGGCCTTGCTCTGTCCATTTGAGCTACTGGGGCGGGCATTGCCGATTATAGCATAAATGAGAACCGCTGTTCCAATGAGACTTGGATCAGCGGCTCTCGCGAGATGAAGGCAACACGGGCAGCGCTCTCTTTCTAAACTTGCTTGTTGGACTTGTAGAAATCGTTCGCGTTCCTTTCTTAC
>DFYN01000006.1:4918-6563 GCA_002383615.1 Anaerolineaceae bacterium UBA4081 | reverse complement strand
GCCACCGCACCTATCCAGACTGGCATATTCTTTTGTCTTGCTTTCGCCGAGCGTCTGCCCGTGCTAAACTTAGTATAGCAACATTGGAGATAAATATTGATTAATATTTTTTGGATTCACGCAATGTTGGAGGCACATGAGTGACCTTGAACTGGAATTAACTCAAATGGCTTACGGGGGTGACGCCATCGGGCGCACACCCGATGGACAAGTGGTGTTTGTGCCTTACGGTATCACAGGCGAACGAGTAAGTGTTCAAATGCGAGATGTGCGGCGTGGGATGCCCCGGGCGGAAATCAAACAGGTTTTACGTCCTGTTCCAGAGCGTGTATCTCCGCGCTGTCCCCATTTTAGGGATTGCGGCGGTTGCCATTACCAGCATATCCTGTCAGAAGCCCAACCTGGTCTCAAGCAGAAAATCCTCAGCGACCAACTCAAGCGCCTGGCTGGCGTGAGTGACCCTCCGGTGCAACCGACTGTGGCTAGCCCTATTGCGTGGAATTACCGCAATACTGCCCAATTCCACTTGTCGCCGTCCGGTAAACTCGGGTTTCAACGCGCCCAGTCGCACAGCGTGGTGGAAATCCAAGAATGCCACTTACTGGAACAACCCCTTTTGGATTTATGGAGCCAGTTATCACTGGATGCCGAATCCGGTATCCAACGCGTTGAACTCCGTCTGGGAATGAATGATGAACTCTTAGTGATGCTCGAATCGGACTCCGCTGAGGCACCCGAGGCTGAATTGGATTTGCCATTATCCCTGGTTCACATCAGCCCGGCAGGAACCATTGTGATGGCGGGTGAAGACGGCTTGTGGATGTCGGTGCTGGACAACCCATTTTGGGTTTCGGCTGGATCATTCTTCCAGGTCAACACCGCCCAGGCAGAACGCATGGTGCAGCAAGTGTTGGCATGGCTTCCGGGGGATATGCATGCTACTTTATTTGACCTATACTGCGGGGTCGGATTGTTTTCGCTTTTCCTAGCGCCGCGGTATGAACACGTGGTCGGAGTGGAACTTTCGGAATCTGCCTGTAATGATTACGCCTTGAATCTGGACCGTTTTGAGCATGTGGACCTTTATCAGGCAGCGGTTGAACATGTGCTGCCGACCCTAAAAGGTACACCCTCTGCTGTGGTGGTCGACCCACCCCGTTCAGGGCTTGCTCCGCAGGCGTTGGCAGCGCTCATGAACCTCAAACCGACCCGACTGGTGTATGTGTCCTGTGACCCGGCGACGCTCAGCAGGGATGCACGGACAATTCTGGCAGCAGGTTACCAACTGGAGCAGGTTATTCCTTTTGACTTGTTCCCGCAGACCTTCCACATTGAAAGTATGTCCCTTTTCACCCGTGAGTAAGGGAACTGGTCTGAATAGTGCAACGTCTACAACCTGAGACTTATGGTGCCGTCGAATGCGGTGCAGGAGTTAATCATGAATAATCGACCTTTGCGAGTTTGGATGAGTGCCCTGGTTGTGGTGCTGCTGGCGGGCTGCAATTTCCCGATGGCACAAACACCTACCCCGTTGTTTCCAACCCCTAACATTGACCTGACCATGACTGCCTTGTTTGAGCCTGGCGGTCAGTACGGTCCAACACTGACGCCTGATATGCCGCCCACTCAAACGGCGATGCCGGAG
>DFYN01000006.1:4220-4891 GCA_002383615.1 Anaerolineaceae bacterium UBA4081 | reverse complement strand
CCTACTTTCCTGACACCCACCAAAACCCCGGTGGTCCTGGCTCGATCCGCCCCTTATGTGGAAGCGGGATATTTATCAACCGCGCCTGACCTGGATGGGGTTTGGGATGAGTGGAGCAGCAAGGCGTATTCCATCACATCGCTCGTTTATGGCAAAAGCGATTGGACAGGTGAAGACGACCTGCAGGGTTCATTCCGGGTTGGATGGGACGAGACCTACCTGTACATTGCTGTCAAAGTGTTGGATGACCAGTATGTGCAATCCAACAGCGGGCAGGATATTTTCAAGGGTGATTCCATTGAACTGCTGGTGGATACCAACCTGCAGGATGATTTCTACTATGACCGGCTCAGCCCGGATGATTATCAACTGGGCATTTCTCCAGGCAATGACAAACCCGGCGAAAACGAGGAGGCATACCTGTGGTACCCCTCCTCGGTAGCAGGTGCACGCTCCAAAGTGAAAATCGCAGCAGTGGGCGGAACAGATGGCTCAGGACGCAAACTTTACCGCCTGGAAGCTGCCATTCCCTGGAGTACCTTCAGCATCACGCCTTATCGCGGCATGAGCCTGGGCTTCCTGATAGGCGTTAGCGATAACGATAAAGAAGGCAGCAGCATCCAACAGACCCTGGTCAGCAGCTCTATTTACCGCGTACTGGTTGACCCCAC
>DFYN01000006.1:1273-4181 GCA_002383615.1 Anaerolineaceae bacterium UBA4081 | reverse complement strand
TTAAAACAACACGCCAGCCAGTTCATTGCGGTACTGGCGGCGCAGGTCATCATCACCTTCCAGCATTTCCAGCAGCGCCAGAATGATTTGGTGGGCTTTGCCGTTGCGGTAGCGCTTATCCTGCCGCAGGATGTCCAGCAGACCATCCAGCGCTGCCGGGAAGTTGGCGCGCTTAGCCAGGTTGATGGAGTTGGCAAAGGCAATATCCAGTGGCGTATCTTTGGGTAGGGCGTCGTCATCCGCATCTGCCAGAGCCTGGGCGTAGGGCATCAGCAATTCCGCGCTTGAGTACTCTTTACTGGCAGGAAAATTGGTCAACGCATCCAAGGCGGCGTAAGTTTTTCCCTGTGCCAATAATGCCCTGGCGAGTCCCAACCGGCTTGCACCATTTTCCGGGTCATCAGAGAGGATTTCGCGGAACACTTTTTCGGCTTCGGAATATCGGTGCAACTGATATAAGCCATTCCCTTTTTGAATGCTCAGCGCTAAAGGACTGGGCGGCAACAGGTTTTCCAAAAATGCAAGGATACGGTTTTCAGGCGCAGCGCCGATTAATTCGCCGGTCACAACCCCTTGGGTGAATGCCTTAAGTGTGGGCGCAGTTCGGATGCCAAACATCAAGGTCAGGCTGGGGTTGTTATCGATATCAATCCGCGCCAGGCGAAACGCCCCAAGGTTGCTTTCTGCCAGCTGTTCCAGATGGCGGACAACTTCAACAGAAGGTTTGGACCAGGCAGCCCAAAATACCGCCACAACAGGCGTGTTTTGGGAATAGATCAGCACATCGTACTCAAAATTCCCATCAGTTACGTCAATGATGAAATCAGTATCCATATGCAACTTTATTGTAACGGATAGGTGCGGAAATGTGTAATTATTCTTCTTCGCTTGGCTTGGATGGATAACGGATATCCACCACTTCGCCGTGACGGTTAATGATTATCTTGAAACCGGTCATTCCCAGGTACAACAATTGGTCTTCCGCCAATCCAGCTGCCAGGATTTCATCCATATGTTCATCGAGGTGGTCCAGGGCAGATTTAAGCATTGCCCGGTCAAACAGCCCATCCAGGTTAAACATCTTACTGGCTTGTTCTGCCACCTCGTCCTTGTTTTCACCGAGGTGTTGGAAATTGACCTGCAGCACATGCCGGTCAATTGGGTCAGATGGAACATGGATGAGAAATCCATGATCGTTGATGACATAGCAGGCTTCATTGCCCACCATGGCAGTTGTACAGGGGTTATCATCTTCGTCGTACACCAATCCCGGGAACACGGCTTTGTTGGGAACCAGGCGGGATGGGTATTGAGTTGATTCTATTTCAGTCATCACTTTATCTCCACCAGTGTGGCAGGCTCCTTGTAGATGACCTGCTTTCCGAATGGCACTTCCGGCAGCGTCCAGCGGTACACCCACTGGGCTGCTTGAGGGGTCAGGTTGATGCAGCCGTGACTGCGTGGACGACCAAAATCGTTATGCCAGAACGTGCCGTGGAAGGATACCCCATTTTCGGTAATATAGCAAATCCAGGGTACACCGGGAAGGTCATACGAGTTTGGATTGGCAAGGTTGCCAAATGCCATGTGGCGTGAAGGTCGTTTGTGGCGGGTGTAGAATTTTCCGCGTGGGGTGGAGAAGTTACCAGTTGAATACTTCCGTCCGGTTGAAGCGCGGCTCATGAACACCGGCTGGTCGCCTTCCCAGGCAATCACTACCTGGTCGTCCAGCCTTACTTCCAGTTTTTTCTCCTTGAGGGGCACATCCAGCGACAGGGGAGTAATATCTTCCGGGGAGATCAGCCGTAAATGGCGTGCATCCACATAATAGGCAAATCCGTAGAAGTCATCCACCAATCGGTACCAGGGCATGTCATCTGCATCCAACCAAACCGCTGTCACCCAATACGTGGTGCCATAATACAAGCGCGAGGCTGGTTGATTGGGAAAACGGATGCTCCAAACCGCATCGGTGAAGGGAACAGTAACTTCCGCAAGAGCGCCTTCTTTGGGTACATCGAGAATCGGCGTATTGAGTTGAACGCCAACTGGCTGGACACTACTGGAATGTACCCAGCCCTCGTGGTTCATTTCATACCAAACGCGGTTATAACTGGGTTCAATATCTCCGATGGTAACAGATGATATGGGCAGCACCAAATCCTGCCAGAAGGTCTTAAGTTGTTTGCCATCCAGGCTGGGCTGGTCATAGACGATTACGTTATTTGTGGCAATCCTGCCGGTCGTGGGCTCCGCTTCCAACTGTTGCATCCTTAGTGGTTGCGCTTTGGATGGTGAAACGGGAGGGAGGAATAGGGCAGCGAGCGCCACGCCACTGAGCTTAAGGAACTCGCGGCGNNTCGGCGAAATTAAATAACCAGGCAGCGTCGTCTGTCCTCAGGTTGATGCAGCCATGACTCATTGGCGTACCAAAGTTGCTATGCCAATAGGTGCCATGCAGACCATAGCCGCTGTAAAAGTACATCACATACGGTACACTGGGCAGGTAGTAGCCTGGTCCAGACATATCGGCGGCAGTGTATTTCACGTAGATGGCATATTGCCCGGTGACAGTCGGGTGCTGCCATGTGCCGGTNNATCAAAACGCCGGCGGGTTCCTGATAAGGCACAGGCGTGTCGGTTGGGTCAGGTGTGTGGGTTGGCTTGGGTGTCTTGGTGGGTTTAGGTGTCCGTGTGGGCGTGATTGTAGGGGTTAATGTTGGTGTGAGCGTCGCCGTGGGGGTTGATGTTGCCGTTGCAGTGGGTGTCAGAGTCGGTTTGAGCAGTGCGCCGGCTGGCAATGGCGCTGCGGATACGCGATTCCGTGCCGTCCAGCGCGGCAAGCTCGCCCATAAGACCGCACCAAGTAGGATGATCAACAACCCCGCCAGCCCAAACCAGATACAGC
>DFYN01000006.1:0-1219 GCA_002383615.1 Anaerolineaceae bacterium UBA4081 | reverse complement strand
CGCTTCACCTTGCAGGCGTTGTAATGCCCAAGCCATGCCCCTCTGCGCTTTGATTGAAGTTGGGTTGATTTTGAGCGCTTGCTGCAAGTAGGCTACGCTGGCACGCGGACTGGCAAGCGCTGCCAGCAAAAGCCAACCTTCCTCAAGGGATTCGTCCTCCTGGACAGCTACCTGAGCCCAATGACGGGCTGCTGCCCGGTCATGTTGCTTGAGCGCTTGATAGGCAGCTTGGAGGGAAGCAGACGCTTGGGAATCGGTCATGGTTGCGAAGTGGGTTTGCCGAGGTCTTCGTTGCGGGTGAAGCACAAAATGCCATTGACAACGCCCTGCGCTATAAGGTCGGTTTGATTGGTCAGGATATCGCGGTCCAGGTTAAGGAACCCGGTTTCAATAATAGCTGCAGTTGTTTCAGTATTAATCTCATTAAAGGTGTGGTAATCGGTCATGTCCATGGTGACCGAGCCGAAATGGTAACTCAGTTTGGTGGTTTCAGCATATCGGGTACTCAGGCAGGCGGTCAATCGGGCGGCTCGTTCCGGGTATGCACTGGTCATGGCTGCCGTAACCTTAAAGCCGGTGGCTTCATCATTGATATACACGCAGGAGTCATTATGGATGGATACTAATAACAGCGCTCGATATCCAGATAGAAGCGGGTCAAATTCAGATAATAAATCAACGATGTAACCCTCTTTTTTCAGCTTTTGCTGAACGAGGGTGGCAATTTTCAAATTGACTTCCTGCTCAGTCAGACCATCATCGCACACCGCGCCGGAATCATTTTTCCAGTGTCCGGCAACAATTCCAATGACAGGTTTATCCGCAGGGGTGGCTGAGGGGTATGTGACCGCCGGGGTGCCTGCTGCCTGCCAGGCTGCAAACATTTGATCCAACATCTGATTGGAAAATAGGTTGGCGGGTGTCCACAATGTAAACAGGCTGGCTGCCAAAACCGCGACGGTGAGAATAGTCACAATCCCATTGGTGATAGTCCAGTTTTGTTTGGGGGCAGCCGATCGCACAGGACGACGGCTCGGTGCAGCTGCAGGTGGTTGATCAGGCGGAGGTTGCGTGGGAGGTAGGCTCATAATTCATCCATACTACGATTATATCGGTTAATTAGCAAGGATTATGCCAATTTAGGCTGTGTCATCAAGAAATTTAATTCAAGTATTAGTATCAAATCACTTTTGACGGTCGTGATAAAATCCATGCTACA
>DFYN01000082.1:1727-3518 GCA_002383615.1 Anaerolineaceae bacterium UBA4081 | reverse complement strand
CCTGTCTGCATTGTTTAAGCTACGCCGTCTGTTTCCATCATAGGCAGCATCATTTCCCCCGCCTGGGTCATTTGCTGCAGGTGGACCAGATGGTTGTACAATACTTTCTTGCCATCATCGGTGATTAGATATATTTTTCGCCGACCTTCCTCCGCCACACGCTGGACCCAACCGCCGCGTTCCATGGCATCCAATGCGCCATACACAGTCCCCGCCCCTACCGTCACTTGCCCGGCGCTGATACGTTTCACTTTCTGCATGATTCCATACCCATGTAACGGTATGAGCAAAGCCAAAAGGATGTAATAAGTTGGTTCAGACAGGTTGGTTGAAAGTGTTTGACGGTGCAGCATGTTTACCTCCTGGATGCCGTTGGTGGCGATTAGCTATAACAATCATTGTTATATTATAGCGCGATATAAAAAGACCAGTCAAATAACAGGTCATAATTGCAAGATAAAGCCCTTAAGTGTTCAATGTGCTTATAGCCGCCCGTAAATTACCACTTAGGTTAGCGCTGGCAGATATACCTGTGCTGACGTCCTCAGCCATCGCTTCCGGGAGTTTCGCACAAAGATGATGAGCTAACGCCAGCAACCGGATTCGGTTCGTGCGTGTGAACATAAATGTCCATATCCGACGCCTTATCGGTTGTTAACCGACCTGTGACTCACCCAGAGCTACAGCTTACACTTGTGGCAGTCTCTCCAATTTGGCTGAGATCAGTTTCGCAAGATCAATGGGTGATGTATTTTGTTTTATTCAGTAACCTTTAAGTTACCAGTCCATAAGAGCAACCCCAAAAACAGAATATAATTGAAGTTATCCTACCATGGAAATTACCTGCGCCTCCGCTCGTGCTCATCCAAATATCGCCTTTGTCAAGTACTGGGGAAACCGTGATGATTTACTGCGCATTCCCCGTAATGGCTCCATTTCCATGAACCTTGCGGAACTGCACACGACCACAGAAGTGCGGTTTGACCCGTCTTTACCAGCAGACACCCTCAGTATCGATGACCAATCCCAATCTGGTGCGCCGCTGCTGCGGGTGAGTCGTTTTCTGGATGTCATTCGCCGCATGGCAAGCATAAAATCTTTCGCTGCAGTCACCAGCGCAAACAATTTCCCCACCGGCGCAGGCATTGCATCTTCAGCGTCCGCCTTTGCTGCCCTGGCTTACGCTGGGTCCAATGCTGCCGGTTTGGAGCTGGATTCCATCGCCCTATCCCGTCTGGCGAGGCTAGGCTCAGGCTCTGCCTGCCGCTCCATCCCCAGTGGTTTCGTTGAATGGCTGCCTGGAATAGGTGAGCAGGATTCTTACGCTGTCTCAATCGCCCCGCCATCGCATTGGGATCTTTTAGACATCATCGCCATTGTTGAGCGGGGTCCCAAAGCGACAGGCTCAACCGAGGGTCACACCCTGGCAAAGACCAGCCCATTGCAAGAGGCAAGGGTGCAGGATACACCCCGGCGCCTCCAGTTGTGCAAGTCTGCTATTCTGCAACGTGATTTTAGTACCCTGGCGGAAATAATTGAATTAGATTCCAACCTGATGCACGCCGTCATGATGACCTCCCATCCGCCCCTGTTTTACTGGCAACCGATTTCCCTTGAGTTGATGCAGGCGATTCCCTGCTGGCGCGCACAAGGAATCGCCGCAGCTTACACCCTTGATGCAGGTCCAAATGTCCATATCGTTTGCCTGCCAGAATCAGTGAATGATATTATCGCCAAACTAAATGGGTTACCTGGCATCCAACAATTGTTCATTTGCCATCCCGGTGGTCC
>DFYN01000082.1:322-1717 GCA_002383615.1 Anaerolineaceae bacterium UBA4081 | reverse complement strand
AAAAAAAGAGTAAAAAATGACTGGCATTGAAAACACAGGTTTACGTATTATTGAATTTATCCTTGCGCTGGGATTCATGATGTTTGTGCATGAATTTGGGCATTACATCGTCTCTCGCATATTCCGCATTCCGGTCGAGGAATTCGGATTCGGTTTGCCTCCCCGCCTGGTAAAGTTGTTCACCTGGCACGGAACAGAATTCACCCTCAACTGGATTCCGTTAGGTGCCTTTGTCCGACCGAAAGGTGAAGGAGACCCAACTATCCCAGATGGAATGGCTGCCTCGTCTCCCTGGAAACGACTCGGAATTTTACTTGCCGGTCCGAGCATGAACCTTTTAGTCGGTATGCTGCTCTTTAGTCTTATTTTTACCCGGATGGGTACACCTGACACAACATCAGTCCAGATTATTGGCGTGACCGCAGGCTCACCTGCAGAAACATCAGGAATGCAGGTCAATGACCTGATCCGTGCAGTCAATGGCACCCCCATCACCAGTACTGACCAGGCAATTTCTGTTGTAAAAGCGCATACGGGTGAAGAAATCACCTTGACCCTGGAGCGTAACGGTAACCTGATCGATATCACGACCACTCCACGCAGCAAGCCACCCGAAGGGGAAGGTGCGCTGGGCATCCTTTTAGGAAATCCTGTCGTTAAAACCTCCTGGATTAGCACCATCCCATCTGCTGCCAATATGGTGGGAGAGCAAGTTAATGCCATACTGACCTTGCCGGGCAAGTTGATTGCAAAATCGATTACGCCTGAAGAAGGACGGGTAGTCAGCATCAAGGGTATTTATGATATCTATGCGCAAGTTCGGACACGCGACCTGGCAGAACCCAATAACGACCCCACCCGGGGGATGAACACCGCCTGGTTCTTGGCAACGATTTCAGTTGGCTTAGGCATTGCCAACTTACTGCCAATCCCGGCGGTAGATGGCGGACGAATCCTATTCCTGCTGCCAGAGTTTATTCTGCGAAAACGGATCCCGCAACAATTCGAAAACACGGTAAATGGATTGGGGTTGCTCCTGTTACTGGTTTTGATGGTCGTGTTAACCATCAATGATTTTGTCAATCCCATTGTCCTGCCATAAGGAAGGTGTGTGAAGATGGCACACAAATCCCATAAAATCAGCGCCCAGGTTGTTTCTATGGACGAAGTCATCAAAGCCCTGTTGGACGAAAGCAAGCCATTCTCTCCCCGCTATTTACACAGCTTTTCGGATATATCACCTGAAGACCTAGAAAAGCTTAGCGAAATATGGTTGTCCATCACTGACACTCGTCGATTAGCGATCTTAGAGGATTTGGAAGAATTGTACGATAGCGATACTGTCGTCTCTTTTGACGACGTTGCCAAAATGGCTTTGTTGGATCCATCAGGCAA
>DFYN01000082.1:0-315 GCA_002383615.1 Anaerolineaceae bacterium UBA4081 | reverse complement strand
TTCGTAGAATTATTTGAATTGGAAGAAATTCCAACTGAGGTAGGCAGGGGTGTCGTAGCTGCTTTGTTGGATAAAGTAAGCAGTCCGGACACGCCCAACGTCCGACGGTACGCCCTTGAAGCCCTGGGTTGGAGCAGTCTGCCAGAGGTTGCCCCGCTCATCCAGACGGCGTTTGAAAGCGGCGAGGAGCGTTGGGTCAGCTCCGCCCTATTTGCCATGGGGGTATCCGGGATGGAACGCTGGGAGAAACCTGTCCTGAAATCTCTAAAAAGCACCACACCCCAAATCCTGCATGAAGCCGTTGTCGCCAGCGGA
>DFYN01000051.1 GCA_002383615.1 Anaerolineaceae bacterium UBA4081 | reverse complement strand
GCCCCAATTCATGCAGCCATCCTTCATGGTGACAAACAAACCGGTGTAACCATTATGAAGATGGATGCCGGAATTGACACCGGCGCAATTCTGGCACAAACCCCGGAAATCATTCGGGATGATGATACGACAGCAATTCTGTCAAATCGGTTGGCAGAACTAGGTGCCCGGCTTTTAATAGAGACCTTACCCAAATATCTGGCGGGAACCATCGTACCACAACCCCAAGATGACACGAAGTCCTGTTATGCGCCCATGCTCAAGAAGGAGGATGGATTGTTGGATTTTTCTAAGACAGCGGATGAATTGGAGCGACAGGTACGTGCTTGTCAACCCTGGCCTGGTGCTTTCTTCATCTGGAAACAAGAAATCTTCAAGGTGCATAAGGCATTCGTGAGTAATAAACAACTGCCTGAAGGAAAACATGGGCGAGAGGGTTCCTTGCCTGTCATCGGAACTGCTTCGGGGAGTTTAGCCATATGTGAAATCCAGCCAGCGGGAAAGCGTCTGATGGCTGGTGAGGTATTCCTTAATGGCGCGAGAGATTGGATGGAGGTTATATGAGTGACCAACATTTTCGGTTCTTATGTTTTGGTGCCGGTGCTATTGGAACTTACATTGGTGGTAGTTTGCTTCAGATTGGACAGGAGGTTGTCTTCCTTGAGCGACCTGAGATTGTTGAAAAACTGACATCCGAGGGATTGACATTAGTCCTTGAAGATGCCGACCATTATGAAGCCGGCGGAGTATTTGTTTCGACTTTGGACCAAGCGTTGATGGAAGGTCCATTTGACGCCGCCATTGTTGCCGTAAAATCCTATGACACACCTGGATTAATTGAAATGCTTGCGCCTTATCGGACTGCGCTTCCAATCTTTTTGTGTTTTCAAAATGGCGTCGAAAATGAATTTAAATTCGCAGAGGTTTTGGGTGAAGAGCGTGTGATCGCAGGAACCATTACCAGCGCGATCCGGCGGGTTGATGCTGGTTCAATTGTTTTAGAACGCAAACGTGGGGTTGGTCTGGCTGGCAATCATCCATTGATTGAACCGTTATTGGAAATATTCAACCGGGCTGGTTTGAGTGCACGAGTCTATACCAATGCCGCGTCGATGAAATGGTCGAAGTTGATCACTAACCTGATTACGAATGCTTCCTCGGCGATATTGGATATGAAACCATCTGTGATCCTTGCAGATAAGCTGGCTTTTCACTATGAAAGGCTCCAGATGCGGGAAGCCTTGGCTGTGATGAAGGCGCTTGGGTACCCGGTGATTGATTTGCCTGGCACGTCTGTGAGGGCATTCGCCTGGGTTTTAGAACACCTCAGTGAGAATCTTACTCGGATAGCCTTAAAAGATGCGCTCGGCGCCGGGCGTGGTGGAAAGATGCCTAGTTTCTACATTGACCTTCATTCTGGTCGAGGAAAAAGTGAAGTGTCCGCTTTGAATGGGGCTGTCGTTCGGTTTGGTCAACAAGTGGGTGTACCTACGCCCGTCAATGAATTGTTAACACGAACATTGCAGGATTTGACAGCGGGTCTCATCCCTCTGGATACATATGCTGGAAACCCTAAGAAACTATACCAAACCCTTGGGGACATTGAATGACCATTCCAGGCTGGGTGCCAGATGCCATTTTCTACCAGATATTTCCAGACCGATTTGCCAATGGTGACACAAGTATCGACCCCCTGGGGGTTGTTCCATGGGGCAGTCCGCCATCAATTATTGGCTTTCAAGGTGGAGATTTGGAAGGTATTCGCCAAAAGCTGGACTACCTGACGGATTTGGGGGTTACAGCCCTTTACCTGAATCCAATATTCACCTCTCCATCGACACATCGTTACAATACCACCGATTACTACCAAATCGATCCCAAGCTTGGGACATTGGCAGAATTTAAGCGCCTGCTGGGTGACGTCCATTCAAGAGGATTTCACATTGTCTTGGATGGTGTTTTTAATCATTGTGGTCGCGGGTTTTTTGCCTTTTCAGATCTGCTTGAGAATCAGAGCCACTCGCCGTATCGAGAATGGTTCCATGTGCACAAATTTCCAATTGACGCTTATAGTCCCGGCGATGCAGTAGATTATGTGGGTTGGTGGAAGTATAAATCCCTGCCTAAATTCAACACAAACACACCAGCTGTACGCAAGTATCTTTATGATGTTGCACGCTACTGGATAGATTTGGGTATTGATGGGTGGCGCTTGGATGTGCCCAACGAAATTGATGACGATTCATTCTGGGGTGAATTTCGCGAAGTGGTCCGGGCAGCAAATCCTGAGGCTTACCTTTTGGGAGAGATTTGGGATGGGAACCCGCGCTGGGTGGGGGAGCAACACTTTGACGGTTTAATGGATTACCCGTTTAGGGAAGCCGCACTGGGATTCGCCACTGGCGTTTGGCATCCCAGTCGCTACAGCCAAAAGATGATACATAACCTTAGGATGTATCCTATAGACAACGTAAAGGCGATGTATGTCTTACTGGGCAGTCATGATGTTGAGCGCCCACTGACGATGTGCAGTGGCAAGGTCGAAGAAATGCGCATAGCTATTTTGCTTCAAATGACTCAGCCTGGCACACCATCTATTTATTACGGAGATGAAATCGGCTTAACAGGCGGTAAAGATCCAGGCTGCCGGGGAGCTTTCATTTGGGATGAAACGAAGTGGAATTGGGAATTGCGGTCGTGGTATCAANNCCAAATGTTGTTTTAGTGGCGGTCAATCAAAGCAAGAACTATCTTGAACTCGGTCTGGATGTCACAGAAACAGGGTGGGATGAAGGAAAGGCAGTGACAGAATTGTTATCGTTTCAGGAGGTCGCTATTCGAGACGGAAGGTTAAACCTAAAACTGGCGCCGTTGAGTGGTGGAATTTACGAATAAATTAACCGGCTCTAAATGAGCGGTTATTCATCCCGGAGCAGGTATTTGCGCTGCCATTCATATAATCGATTTAACGCTTCTATGGGGGAAATGGCATTAATATCCAGTTTTCGCAATTCTTCCAGTAATGGATTGGTCTCCGGGAAGAACGCCAGTTGTTGGGCACTTGCTTCACTGATCTTCAAGCCACTGCCGGAAGATGCTTCCAATTGGAGCAGGATTTCGTTTGCGCGTTGAATGACAGGTTGAGGCATGCCTGCCAATTGGGCAACGTGAATTCCGTACGAGCGGTCAGCCCCACCCGGCACAATCTTATGCAGGAAAATTACCTGTGAACCTGATTCAGTCACCGCGACATTGTAGTTACGCACGCCCGGTAGGGACTGGCTGAGTTGCGTGAGTTCATGGTAATGGGTGGCAAACAAGGTTCGGGCGCGCAACTTGGGATGGTTGTGGATGTATTCAACGACTGCCCAGGCTATCGACAATCCGTCATAGGTGGAGGTACCGCGTCCAATTTCATCTAAAATGAGCAGGCTGCGTGAAGTGGCATGTAATAATATTAATGATGATTCCACCATTTCAACCATAAAGGTGGATTGACCGGCATGGATTTCATCCTGAGCGCCAATGCGGGTGAAAATGCGATCCACAATCCCAATTTCTGCTGAACTGGCAGGGACATAACTCCCAATTTGCGCCATCAACACAATCAAGGCGACCTGACGAAGGAAGGTAGATTTGCCACTCATATTTGGACCGGTAATGATNNGTTGTATCTTCAAGAATGACAGGTCGGACGTAGTGACCAAGGACTGCTGCTTCAGCTAAAGCGGTCAGCACATCCAGAGTGGCAATGGCATGCGCTGTGGACAGTAAGGCACGGCTGGCTGTTGACAACTGGCGGCATACCTCTTTGAACAGACGGCTTTCAAGCTCGTGAATGCGTTCTTCAGCGTTCAGAACCAAAGCCTCGTACTCTTTCATTTCAGGGGTGATATACCGTTCGGCATTAACCAGGGTTTGCTTGCGGATGTAATCTGGAGGGACGACAGGCGAATTTGCATGCGTCACCTCAATAAAATAACCAAAAACCTTGTTATAGCCAACCTTGAGGGTCTTTATACCAGTGCGTTCCCGCTCTATATTTTCCAGGTTGGCAATCCACTCACGGGCATGGCGGGATGCATCGATGATGCCATCCAATTCTGAAGAATAACCTGAGCGGATGACACCTACATGCTGCAGCGTTACGGGTGGTTCGTCCGTGATGGCACTGGAAAGCAGCTGTAATTGTTCAGTGCACGGGTCAATCGTAGATCTGAGTTTAGTTAATGGCTCACATAAATCCTGCAAGAGTGGCGCGAAGGCAGGCAAAGCTGCAAGGATACCTCGCGTGGCGGTCAGGTCGCGCGGGCTGGCGCTCCCCGACATGATGCGGTTGACCAATCGTTCCAAGTCGCCAATTGGGCGTAAGGCGGTGCGAAGTTCTGCGCGCCTCAGACCATGCTCTACGAGCGCGGCGACCTGTTCTTGCCTCGTAAGGATTTCACTTTTGTTTAAGAGTGGCTTGTTGACCCATTGCCGGATCATTCGCTTGCCCATGGGTGTGAGGGTGTGGTCGATGACTCCCAACAAGGAGCCTTCGACTGAACCGCTGCGAATGGTTTCTGTAAGTTCCAGATTTCGGCGTGTGGATGCATCCAATGTCATAAACTCTTCAAGCGAGTAGGTTGATAGTCCCTGCAATAACTGCAGGGCGGCTGGCTGAGTATCTTGAAGATACTGGAGGATGACACCAGCTGTTCTGACGGCGAGGGGCATATCCCGCAACCCAAAGCCATCCAGGGTGCTGACATTGAGTTGGCGAAGGAGGGCTTGTTGGCAGCGACCAAATTCAAAGCGCCATTCTGGAAGGTGGGTCAGATGATGCCCGTTCGCGCCGTCCAATTGGCGAATATTTTCAGGCAGGATTACTTCTGCAGGTTTAAGCCGCAATAATTCTGCCCGGACAGAGGAAAGGATATCTTCGCCCGTGATTTCTGTTGCGGCAAATTCTCCGGTGGAGATGTCAACGTATGCAATCCCAGCGCGTGAAGGTTCCATGACCAGGGCGACAAGGTAATTATTGCGCTCAGCGGACAACATCCCGGGTTCAATGACTGTCCCCGGAGTGACCACCCGGGTAACCTCACGCGGGAACAAACCCTTTATGGGTTGATCGCCGACCTGTTCGCAAATTGCGACGTGATAGCCCTTTTCGATGAGTTTTCCAAGGTAATTATCCACAGCATGGTAAGGAATTCCAGCCATGGGAATCCGAACGCCGTTCGAGGATCCACGCGAGGTTAAGACAATGTCCAATTCCCGCGAGGTAATTTCTGCATCCTCGTCAAAGGTTTCATAGAAATCACCCAGGCGGAAGAATAAGATTGTCCCTGGGTATTGACTCTTTATTTGAAGATACTGCTGTCGGATAGGCGTGACGTCATCAGGCATACGGCTATTCTATATGCTGGAGGGTAAAAGGGCAAGAGTGAGNNAAGAGTGAGCGGATGGAAGGGGATTAATTGACTATAATAGACACATCTCGGAGGAAAATATACAATGAGCAAAGAACAACGACGATTGTCATCGACCAACGGCGCAGACGGTAAGGAATCGCGTGAAGTGGACGGGACGAAATTATCTACCCATCCTTTATTTGATGGTATTGAAATGGGGCTCGGGACCTGGGCTTGGGGAGATCGGTTGGTTTGGGGGTACGGCAAATCACACAATGCCAGCGATGTGGTTGACGCTTTCGATGTGAGTGTGAAGGCTGGGATCCGCTTACTGGACACGGCGGAAATATACGGTCAGGGAAAATCTGAGCGCCACATTGGCGATCTGTTACGTGAAAAGCCGGATAACGCTGTTCTGGTAGCGTCTAAATTTATGCCCTTCCCCTGGCGGTTAGGCAAAGGGAGTTTTGAAAGGGCACTTCGTAATTCCTTAAAAAGGCTAGGAATGAACAAATTAGACCTATATCAGATTCATTTTCCATTGCCCCCCGGAAATGTTCGTGTTTGGATGAGCTGGATGAGTGAGGCGGTAAAGCAGGGACTAGTAGGTGCTGTTGGTGTGTCCAACTTTAATCTTGACCAAACTCGCACGGCATATGAAGCCCTTGTCCGGGATGGCTACTCACTGGCAAGCAATCAGGTTGAATACCACTTATTGGACCGACGGATTGAGAAGAATGGGTTACTTGACTTGTGTTTTCAACTTGGTATAAAAGTCATCGCATATAGTCCGCTTGCGATGGGAATGCTGACTGGAAAATATACGCCTGAAAATCCTCCTTCGGGTCATCGGCAACAAAAATATAACCGTGAATTTCTAATGCGCATCAAACCCCTTCTTGATGGGTTACGTCAAATTGGCGAGGACCGGGGAGGGAAGACTCCGGCTCAAGTAGCCCTGAATTGGACGATATGTAAAGGGACCTTGCCGATTCCGGGGGCAAAGAATGGTCACCAGGCAGAAATGAATGCAGGCGCTTTGGGATGGCGATTAACATCCTCGGAAATGGATAGGCTGGATGATCTCAGTGACAAAGTGACTTCTGCAAAATAGATGGAACAAATATGACTGAATCTAAAATCGCCTATTTACCTTTTTCGGCAATCAATGAGTTTATGCTTCCCGAATTCCGGCAGCAGGTTATGACTGACGTCCTTAACCAATTGGAGAAGTTGCCTGCGAGCCGCCGGTCAGCAATTAATTCCGCATTCAAACAAAAAATTCAACTGGTGGGGTTTCGCAACAGCAG
>DFYN01000174.1 GCA_002383615.1 Anaerolineaceae bacterium UBA4081 | reverse complement strand
ATTCTCAAGAACGCCAAAGCCTATAAGGCAGACGCCAATATCCATGGTATCGCAATTCAGGAGATGGCTCCCAAAGGCACAGAAATCGTTTTGGGCTCGGTCAATGACCCCACTTTCGGTCCCACGGTCATGTTCGGTATGGGTGGCATCCTGGTAGAAGTCCTGAAGGATGTAACCTTCCGTGTCACACCTGTTGATGAAGCGCAGGCTGCCCAAATGCTAAGTGAAATTCGCGGCGCACCAATTCTCGCGGGTGTGCGTGGTGAAGCCCCCCGTGACAAAGCCGCCGTCGCCGAAACGATTTGCACGTATTCTGCAATGATCCTGGACCTCAAAGATGAAATAGCAGAATCTGACGCAAACCCGGTATTAGTTTACGAAGAAGGCAAGGGCATCAAAGTGGTCGACGCCCGCATAATCCTAAAAAAGAAGTAAAACCCATCAACACAAAGAACTGGGCTGTTTTCACAGCCCAGTTCTTTTTAATTTTTGTTGAGTTTAAGCGCTTGATACGCACCGACCCAGGGGGTTCCTAAACGGTTTCTTTCAGCAACTTCAACTTTTGTTAACCTCTGACCAATCCTGGCTGCCAATCCGGCAACAGTTCCCCAATCCTCTGCCATAATAGCTTTACGCAATTCCACACTAGCAGACCTCGTCCATTCCCAATCCATGCGAAACCGATCTGCCTTCACCCAGTAACCGCGTTTTTCCCACGCCTCAACAGAAACTTCTATGGTCTCTGCAACTTCGCCCAACGCTAAGGCAATATAGGCAGCCAAATCTCGGGTTGTATCTGACAAGTCTGGCTGACGCATCAATTCTCGGAGTGATAACACAACCGTCTTACACAGGCGAGTCCGGTCTTTTCCGGCGCTTTCAATTGTAATAACTCGTCCCACAGAACCTCCTGGGTGCATAATATCGTCAAATTATATCCGATGATTGACGTAAGGGCTGCTTAAGCTTATAATTTTGGCGGCTCTGGGGAATTGCTGGAATTGGCAGACAGGCATGACTTAGGATCATGTGTCGAAAGACGTGAGGGTTCGACCCCCTCATTCCCCACCTTGCCGTTACCGATCTAACATTATAAGGATTGCAAAATTGAAAATTGAATTAGAACCCCGCGAAGAACAGCAGATGAAAATGGTTGTAGAGATTGACCGTAGTGAACTTGAACGCTTCAAACGGTCAGCTGCCCGGAAAATCGCCCAAAAGGGGAAGATTCCCGGCTTCCGACCCGGAAAAGCGCCTTACGAAGTCATTCTTCGCCACTTTGGTGAAGCAGCCATTGAACAGGATGCGATTGAGGCACTCATTGACGATATTTATCCTAAAGCGTTAACCCAAGCGGAGCTTAAACCTTCAGGACCAGGCTCACTGGAAGATCTGGCTGACGAGGATCCAATCAAAGTTACCTTTGTTGTTCCGCTTGAACCAGAGGTTGTACTGGGTGACTATCACGCCATTCGCCAGACGTATGCCCTTGAACCTGTTACCGATAAAGATGTTGACGAGTTTATCAAACGTCTGCGCACATCCTATTCAACCGCAGAACCGGTTGATCGTCCATCCGAAAAGGGCGACCTCGTAGCAGTAAAGATTACTGGAACCCTTTTAGATGCAAAAGAAGGCGAAACCGCAGAAATACTTACAGACGCACCCTCGCAGGCTGTCATAGGCGACGATTCGGTTGATGGTGGTTTCCCCTACCCTGGTTTTTCAAATGATTTGATTGGCTTGAATATCGGTGATACAAAAGAAATTACGCATAAATTCTCCAAAGAGTCGGATTTTGAGCAACTGCGGGGTCGTAAAGTTAAGTTCTCTGTAAAAGTTGAGTCAATCAAAGTGCTCAACATGCCAGAATTAGACGATGCTTTTGCTCAGACCGTAGGTGAATTTGAGAATTTGGAAGCCCTGAGAACTGCTGTTCGTGACCAAATTGAAACTTCCCGCCGAGATGACTATGAAGCCGGGTATTATGAAACCTTGTTTAACGCCATTGAAGAGGTTTCAACGGTCAAATATCCTCCCCATATGCTTGAAGAGGAAATCAGTCAAGTCCTTGAATCTGTGGAGCACGACCTTTCACACCAACACATGGACCTTCCGACTTATTTGAAATCAATCGGTAAAGAAGAAGAAGCCTGGATAGCGGAAGAGATCAAACCTGTCGCCCAAAAGCGGCTAAAACGCTCTCTGGTGCTTGATGAAATTAGTCGTGCTGAAGCTATCGACTTATCCGAAGAAGACTTGAAAGCAGAGTTTGACCGATTACTGTCCAACGTGATTATGTCTCAAGATTTTCAAGCCATGCGCAAGAAGTATACGACCGACCGAATTGTGCAATCCCTGAGTATGCAGGCTGCTTCAACTTTGATGAACCGTAAAGTTCGTGACCGCCTGAAAGCAATTGCGACTGGCGAATATATTGAAGAAGATAAAGTAGCCAAAAAAACCAAGAAAAAGAAAGTATCCCCAACCGAGGAGATACCTACAGATGTTGAAGAAACAGGTACCACACCTGTAGAAAAACCTGCCAAAAAAGGCAAGAAGAAAGAAAGTGCAGCGGTTGATGTTGAGCCAGTTGAGCCAGCTGAACCAGCTGCGCCTGTTTCCAAGCCTGCCAATCAGAGCAAGAAATTGGATACCCCAAAATAGGAGACACCATGTCCATGCCAGATTTTAGCTCCATCATTCCGTACGTCATTGAGAATAACGGTCGAAGCGAACGAGCCTTCGATATCTACTCGCTCCTGTTCAAAGAGCGAATCATCTTCCTGGGTACGCCGATTGATGACCAGGTGGCAAATGCAATTGTCGCTCAACTTTTGGTCCTCAGCCAGCAAGATCCAGACAAAGAAATCCGCATGTACATTAACTCCCCTGGCGGACAAATCTACGCCGGTTTGGCGATTATTGACACCATGCAAATGATTCCAAACAAGGTCAGCACCGTGGCGGTTGGACTGACCGCATCGTTTGGGACTGTTGTCTTGGCGGCTGGAGCCAAGGGTCGTCGTTATGCGCTTCCCCATGCCACCATTCACATGCATCAGCCGCTCGGTGGTGCGCAAGGTCAGGCAACAGATATTGAAATTCAGGCAAAAGAGATCCTGCGTCTCAAAGCCCGCCTGACCGAAATCATGGCAGCCAATACTGGAAAGACCCTTGAGGTGATTGCCCATGACACCGACCGGGATGTCTATCTGGATGCACAGGGCGCCGTAGACTACGGCTTGGTTGACCATGTCCTCCAGGGTGCAAGCAAGTAATCGGTTATTAGGGTAAACTTGAGCCGGATGGCAACTCGCTATCCGGCTTGTTGTTAAAAGCAGGATGTTATGCAACTTCCAGATGTAAAAGCAGTCGTATTGGATATGGATGGCGTATTGTGGCAGGATGATCAACCACTCGTTGATTTGCCTGTAGTTTTTGCCCAAATGGAATCCTTAGGTTGGAAAATCCTTTTTGCCACAAACAATTCAACCCGAACGCCCTCCTTTTTTGCTCAGAAGCTCAAGGCGATGGGTGTGGACGCTCAACCATCTACAATCCTTACTTCCTCATTGGCGACAGCGTATCTTCTCAGAAAATCCTTTCCCCGCGGCGGTCCCATTTTCCTGGTTGGCGAGGATGGGTTGGAGACTGCGCTAAAGGAGGCTGGTTTTTACCACCAGGAGGAAGAAGTAATAGCAGTTGTTGCGGGAATGGACCGCAATCTTACCTACGCCAAAATGTCCAAAGCAACCCTTCATATCCGCTCAGGTGTCCCCTTTTTTGCCAGCAATCCGGACCGGACGTTCCCAACCCCCGAAGGGCTGTTACCGGGAGCAGGCGCAGTGATTGCCATGCTGCAAGCCGCCTCGGACGTCGACCCGATTTGGGCTGGCAAGCCAAATCCTACCCTTTATCGGATGGCAATGGAACAACTTGACCTGCACCCAAACGAGGTGCTTGCTGTCGGTGACCGCCTTGAAACAGATATTCTTGGCGGATTTAGAGCCGGGTGTCCTACTGCGCTGGTTTGCTCAGGCGTCTCAACCCGTGCCATGGCTAATGCTTACCAACCCAGACCTACGATTATCGCCAAAGACCTCGCAGAATTGGTTACGATGTATGTCAAACGAAGATAAACCTGAAAATACACCTAAGATTATTTACGACCTCGATTTTAAGGAACTTCAATCAATCCTTGAAG
>DFYN01000171.1 GCA_002383615.1 Anaerolineaceae bacterium UBA4081 | reverse complement strand
GTGGCGACCTGATGACCCCGATAACGTGCGCGAATAAAGAAGCAGACAATGCTCCAAACGGGACGGTCGTCCACTTGTTTCCAGTAGCGGGAGGCATCCAGGCGGGCAAAGACCGGACGCGGACCCAGGGAGCACCAACCCACCGCTTTGCCATTGTGGTAAGCCAGCAGTCCTTGGGCTGCGCCTGTGCAAACCAGGTCATGAAAGGCATCCCGGCGTTGGTCGGAGGTAGTTTGCTGCCAGGCTTTATTGGGCAACCGCCACCACATACACCAACAGCCGCTGGCAGCGCCCGATTTACCGAACAAATCCGCCAAATCGTCCCAGCGGTCGGGAGTCAGGGGTTGGATTTCCAGCTGGGACGCATCAAATTCTGGCAAGGGTCGGTGTGCCATTCCATCTGATCCTATTTGGGTAAGTTTTTTGCTCGTTTGTCCTGATACATGGCATCATCCGCCCGCAGTAAAGCCGCCGGCAGGGTGTCGTCCAGACCTGCGGTCGCAACGCCAATGGATAATCCCAACACAGGCTGAGCGCCTGAGCGATTATCCTCTTCCAAATGGATGTGCACTCGTTCCAAAACTTTGAGGGCTGCTTCTGCGTCTGTATTGGGTAGGATGATGGTAAATTCGTCCCCGCCTGTGCGTGCAATTAAATCTTCTGAACGGAAGGCGCGCCGTGCCAACCGGGCAACTCGGCGCAAGATCTCATCGCCTGCTGCGTGACCGAACTCATCGTTGATTGATTTCAATCGGTCAACATCCATCACTATGACACTGATTGGAAACCTGCGGCTGTGTTCCATGCGAGTCAGTTCTTCTTCAAAGTAAGTGCGATTATATAACCCTGTAAGAACGTCATGATTACTGAGATAACGAAGGCGGTCTTCCATACGCTTGCGTTCGGTGATATCGTGCATGATGCCGTGCCAGTACTGGACGCCATTAATGGTGGTTAGGACGGCTTCGTCGTGAACCCACACTACACGCCCGTCCCGGGATATCATGCGGTAATCAATAATCCAGGGGATACCCGCAGCGTTGGTCCGGCGATGTTCAGCCGCTACGCGGTCAACGTCCTCGGGATGGATAATCGACATCCATAAATCCGGTTGGGTAGTCCATTCCTCGGGGGTATACCCCAGCATGGGAAGAACCTGAGGGCTTGTGTAAATGGATGAGCTGTCTTCATCCAACCGGTCTATGTAGGTAATGGCGGTGATTTGTTCCACCAGGGTGCGGTAAAGGGTCTCGGACCGGGATAATTCACGCGTTTGTTCGGTCACCGCGTGTTCCAATTCGGTCATCCGTAATTTTTCGCGCCGCTCATTTAGCCAGATCAGGACCCAAACNNATTGAATGCCTGCAAATGCCAGGATTGATTTTTCAGGTGTGGCGATACCCACTATGTAGTCAACCCCGCCAGCCTTGACTGCGCTCCACGAGATGAATTCTTTGCCATGCTCAGCAGAATGGAGAAACCAGGATGAGCCGCTTGTTCCATTTTCCATACCCGCCAGCAATTCTTCGGTATTGATCGCGTCGGGTTGAGTTTCCAGCCACGCTCGCAGGCTTTCCTGATAATCGGTGTCCGTATTCTCGCCGGCAATCATCAGATGGGTTGGGGCTGCAAGGAAGGATTCTCCATCTTGAATGAGGCGGACAGATGCCACAAACCGGTCAAATGCTTCCTGTTCTGCCTTTCTAATCGGAAAGCCTTGCTCGGTCACTCTCAGTTCAATCCACGCGGCTGTGGCACGGGCAGCGCTCTGCGTGACCTGCTTCTGTAAGTTGGTCCAGGTGTCAATGTGGAGGTTGGTGCGATCTTGCATGTGCGTAATCATGTTCCACCACAACAGCGCACTGATGAGGGCGAAGATTAAGCCCAGCAGGGCTAAGAATTGGATCGGAAGCGGATGTCGTTTCATCAGGTTTTCGGTAAATGGTTGCTGTACTTCAAATATTATAGAAGATATTTGACCTGAAGAGGGATATATTTAAAGGAAAAAAGACCAAGTCTGGCAATAGAACCGGACTTGTCATTATGAATACCATAAACAGCCTGATGCTAATTGATTTTGAATGAATAGCTCCAGGGTTTGATGGGTTGTGAAACCTGACCGGCGGGGGTCGTAGAGCTAAAGTTCATCAGCTCAACTACTGAGGGAAGATTCGCAGCAAACGAGGTGAAGTTCACCACCACGCCACTCGCCTTTGCGCCAGGTTGAATTTCAGCAGGTGTGGTCATGCCGCTGCTGCTCTGTTGGTCCACAAAGGCTTCAAAAACTGTGTCCATATCAAGTGTAATTCGGGCAATTTTGGCGCCAGCCTTGCCCCAGTTGATGACTTGGCTGGTGGTGTTTTCGGCGTCAAAAATGAATTGCGTGGAATCAATCCTGCGGATGACCTGAGTCGGTTTTACACGTAACCCGTTGATGGTTTGCGCGTCTACCTTGTCCAGTTTGAGGTCGTCCACGATATCTCCCCAATTGATTTTCCANNGTCTGGTTTTCAAGGCGGAGGGGAATTTGGGTATCTATCGTTATCGGTTCTGCGTCACCGGTTTGTAAACTATATTTCACGTCTATGAGGGTAACCTGTCGGTTGAGCGCCTGTTTCTGAGAAATTTTAAAACCGGTCAAATGAGGCGCACCAGCCTGGTCTATTTGCTCAAAATATGCCTGAGCGTCAGCGCGGGACTTTCCGAGGATTTCCAGGCTGTAATCTGAAAGGCTTTCTGCAGCAACAGCATATTGCTTGTTAATTAACGCATTTAAGTAAACTGTCACTGCTTGTTCAGCGGTGTTGAGCGGCGCACAGGCGCTCACCAATGCAGCGCCAAGCGCAATCACCACAATTATCGTAAAAAATCGTTGCATGCAATTCCTTACCCATTAAGAAAATCAGCGGGTTGGTCTTTGCCAACCCGCTGATATTTTATCCTACTTTTCAGTGTTAGCCTGAGACCGGCAGCGCTTCCAGTTGGCTGACCAGGTCGGCGACAACATCAAAGCCGCCTTGCCAGAAGGACGCCTTGCGTACATCCACCCCCGCGGCATCCAGGACACTCATGGGCGCCTGTGAGCCGCCGGCTGCCAACAATTGGGCGTAGCGCGGTTTGAAGCTTTCACCTTCTGCCTTGAATTGCTTGTAGAGCGAAAGCACCAACAGCTGACCAAAGGCGTAAGCATAGACATAGAACGGCACATTGAAGATGTGCGGGATGGATACCCATTCCCACTTGAATTCATCGCTGACCTCGACCGAGTCGCCAAACATGACCTTGAGGTTTTCCGCATAGGCGGCTGCCAACTCGTCCACCGACGCGTTTTGCTGAATCATTTCGTGCGCCTGGCGCTCAAACAGGGCGAAGAAGGATTGGCGCATGATGGTGGCNNGCCAGCAGGCGGTCCACCAGCATCATCTCGCCAAAGGTGGAAGCTGTTTCAGCTAAAGGCAGGCAGGCGTGTTGGGTGAAGATGCTGTGGTTTTCAGCCATCATGGAATGGATACTGTGCCCCAGCTCGTGAGCCATGGTGGAGACATCGTCCACGCGCCCCTGGTAATTGAGCAGCACCCAGGGTGTCAGCTTGGGCGACAGGGTGGAACAGAAAGCGCCGCCGCGTTTACCCTTGCGGATTTCAGAGTCGATATGCCCTTGGTTGAATACCCGCAGCGCCATTTGTTCAAAGCGCGGGTCAAATTCTCGGAAAGATGCCAACACCATCTCGGCAGCACGATCAAAGGCATAAGTCTTATCCGACTTTGCGACCGGCGCATAGATATCATAGCGGCGCAGGCGTTCCATACCTAACCAACGGGCTTTCAGGCGGAAATAGCGCTGGAATACCGGTGCGTTTTTCTGGGCTACATCCAGCAGGGTATCCACCACCTCGTCCGGCAGGTCGTTTGCCAGGTTGCGGGCTGAAATGGGCGAGCTGAACTTGCGCAGGTTGACCTGCTCATTGCGCCAATCGCGCACAAGGGTCTGGTACATCTGCCCAAGGATGGGACCATCTTCGCCGTAAACGCGGTACAGTTCCTTGTAAGCGGCTTCACGCAGTTTAGGGTCGTGATGGCGGGCGTACACCATCAATTCGCCGCGGGTCAAATCCTTGACTTCGCCGTCCACTTCCACCTTGAACACATAACGGTTGGTGATGGCTTCGTACAGCATGTTGGTGGCAGAGACACCGGTCACATTCTTGATATTAATTATTTTNNGTTCGCTGAGGGTGTGCGTTTTGAAATGGCGCATCTCCTCCAGCCAGTAATGGTAGTCGCCGGACCCGCTCATCAGCCTTTCGGCAGCATGGTCAGGCAGAGCTTTCCACCAGAGGCTGAAGAACAGCATCTTGTTTTCCATTTCCGCGCCAAACTGGTCAACCCGGGCAGCCAGGGATTGGGCAGCCTGGTTTTGGGTATCGCTGGAAAACCACAGGCTGGCGAAACCGCCCAGTCGGTTGAAATCTTCGTAGATTTCTTCCAGGGCTCGGATGATGGTCAGGAAGGCATCCTGAGTCATATCCGCAGCCAGTTTAGAGCGGAAGGTCTCAAAGGTCGCCACTTTAGTTTCTAATGAAGTGAAGGCGGCTTCCAGGGCGGGACCTTCGCCGGGGAACAGGTCGTTGAGCGACCAGGCGGACTGCTTAAAAACGGGGTACTTGGGTGTCATTCAATATCCTTGGGGGGAGTGGAATGTAAGGAACGGAGTTTTTGGCGCAGGGTGTCGATGGGCAGCCTGGCGCCGCTTTCAGAATCAAGATAATACCACATTTGCCAGCCGTTGCACGGTCCGGGGTGCAGCATGCGCGCCATTTGGTGGATGGATCCGCGCTGACCGTTGCAAGACAGCAACCCATCTGAGGCGACTATCGCTTCAGCCGTACCTTTATCGCCAAAGGTGAGGATTTGTCCGGGTTGCAGCAAGCCAGCTTCCAACAATGCACCAAAAGGCAGCCGGGGTTCTCGGCGAGGGGGCAGCCAGAAGGTTTCCTCTGCCTCAGAGGGGACAATGGCGTCAATCCGTGCTTGCGCCAGCCCGGCGTACTCTGCAATGCGCTCAATGCCGATGAAGTGTCGCTGCAGGCGTTTTGCCACTGCGCCAGTGGTGCCGGTGCCAAAGAACGGGTCCAGGATGATATCGCCTGGACGGGTGGACGCCAGCAAGATTCGATAGAGCAACGATTCAGGCTTCTGGGTGGGGTGAGCTTTGTTGCCGTTGGTTCGCAGCCGTTCAGGACCGGTACACAAGGGTAGCGTCCAATCTGAACGCATCTGCAGGTCGTCGTTGAGGGCTTTGAGGGCATGGTGGTTGAAGGTGTAAGGCGCACCACGGTCTTTTTGTGCCCACAGCAGGGTTTCATGGGCGTTGGTGAAACGCACGCCGCGAAAATTGGGCATGGGGTTAACTTTTACCCACACAATTTCATTCAGGAACCAAAAATCCAGGTCTTGCATCAGTGCGCCGATGCGGTGGATATTGTGATAGGTGCCAATCACCCACAAAGTACCGGTGTGCTTAAGGACGCGCCGACAGCCCGCCAGCCAGGCGCGGGTAAATATGTCATAGGCTTCGAAGTCTGTGAAATGGTCCCAGTCGTCATCGACCGCGTCCACTTTGGTCAGGTTGGGGCGCCACAGGTCGCCGCGCAGCTGCAGGTTATAGGGCGGGTCGGCAAACACCATATCCACTGATTCGGCAGGCAGCGTGCCCAGCAGGGTCAGGCAGTCACCGGTCAGGATGGTATCGAGCGGAAGCGAGGAACTCATTGGAATATTATAACTGTTCTCGGATTCCAATCTAATACATATGGGTAATTGTCCGTCTGGGCTGCATGCCGTATGCTTTTATCAACGCTTATGTGTCATTTTTTCAGGGAAAGGATTCACCCATGAAACGANNCCGACGGCAACCACCTGGACCTCTGCCATTGCTTATTACAATCCCGACTTAGCCGGCGATCTGGTCATTACCTACTACAACGCTGATGGAACAGTGGCTTTTGAGTCGGATACCATCAGTATTGCTGAGCATGGGTCTGGTACGTTAATGATAGGTACAACCACCCTGCCGGAAGACTTCGCGGGCTCGGCAGTCATCTCTTCGGGCGTCCCGCTGGTGGCGGTCTACAAACAAATGCCGGGCGGTTCCAACAAAGATTACTCGCCGGTATTTTACAGCGCCTTCTCAGCTGACCAGGCTGGCAGCACCTTCTACCTGCCCACCTGGGTGCGCTTTGCTGCATCCTACACCCAGCTCGGCATCCAAAACCTGGAAGATAGCGCCATAACAGCGACAATCACCTTAATGAACACTGCGGGTACCACCAAGGGTCCCTTTAATTTTGATATTCCCGCAGGTGGAAACAAGTTGGTCACCTACCTTGACCTGACCGGCGTTATCACCCCGTTTGATGGCTCTGCGGTGGTAACAGCCGTCATGCAAGGTACGTCAGATCCCGCCGAAATCGTCGTAGCTGCCCAGGACCTGTACACCACGGGGCGACGCGCCTACGCATACGAAGGGGTGGCGGCTGGTGCAAATGAACTGTTTATGCCGAGCGCCATGTGCAACTGGAGCACGACCAAGCAGACCAGTTACTATGCCATCCAGAATGCGGGAACCGACTCGACTAAAGCCATTTTTGCTGAGTTTTACACGGATGCCGGTAAACTGATTGTACGCTATAAAATGACCAAAACCCTGGCGCCCGGTCAAAAGGTGTCCCTCAACCCGTGTTCAGCCAGAGCCATGGCAGGCAAGTCTGGTACCGCCAAGATATATGCCACAACCACCACAGTATACGACGGTCCACCGGTGCCCATCGCAGCGGTTGGCAAAGTCCAGAGCAACGACGGCTTATTAACCGCGTTCACAGGCGCATCAGCCGGAGCAACGGTAACCTACCTGCCGTATGTGCGCTGGAACTCTGATGGGGAGAATTCCTTTATTGCCATCCAGAACACGACCGCCACGCCTGCCACAGTTTCTGTCAAGTATTACAATCCTGATGGCATTTTGAAAGCGACGCATAAAATTACTGTGCCAGCCATGGGCAAGAAGAACAGCAACCCCTCCATGGTTGCCTCCTCCTTGACCAGCGGCGTGTTTGTCGGCGCAGTCACTGTTGAAAGCAATCAACCAGTGGTTGTATTAGTGCGCACGCAGCGCAAGACCACCATCACCGGTTTCAAGACGCTTGGTGAAGATTATATTGGTATTGCCGAGTAAGTCTGTCTGACCATGTGCAGGAGAGCCTCGCACTGCGGCGCTCTCCTGCTTTTTTTACCTCGTGAGGTATGATGAAACGATTATTGCTTTTGCTGGTGTTGGGGTGGATTATCGCTTTGACAGCCTGCTCTGGTGCGGGTGCAGGACAGGTGGGTGATCACACGCCGGTTGCGCCGGCTGCCGGTCTGGGCAGCCTGAGTGGTTCGGTTTCTTCCGCATCCACTTTTTGGACGGGTGAAACGCTGTATGTCTACGCTGCCACCTTTAACGGCAACAGCGCGGATGAGGGTTTTTACGTGCTGGATACCTCGCGAGCGCCCTCAGCGGAACTGGCTGCAGACGGCTGGTTCCAACTCAAGGATATGACGCCCGGGAAGTATGTCCTGGTGGTGGGTCCCACCGCTGAACAAGGGCGGCTGGTGGCGGATGCGGACGGTAAGGCGCGTATATTTACCGTGACTGCTGATGAGGTGACTGATTTGGGCGAATTGGGGTTGAAAGATTGATGGAGCGATTAGTGATCAGTGAATAGAGAATTGTGATCGGAGAATAGAGAGCAGAGAATTATGATTAGAGATTAGAGAGTGGAGAGTAGGTCGATCTTGGGAAACTAAACGAATGGTCCAGGTTGACCTGCTCTCAAATTACTAATCACTGATTACTTCCTCAATTCGTACACTTTTAACTTCGTAAACGTAATCGTGACAGGCGAATCGCCGGCAGCACGGGCAGCAAAACCGATGCTGCCTTCTTTATACAGGGGGTCGCGAATGGCGAATTGGAAGACACCATTGGCGTAAATCTGCAGGTCTTGACCATCCGCGACAATTGCGAGGGGCAGGCTGACCGGAGCGCCAATGGGGACACTGGTGGCGGGTGTCCAGTCTTGCAGCACACCTACCTCAGCGCCGCGAATCCGTTCCAGTCGAAATGCACCGCGGCAGGTCAGCCACAACCGGTAGAATGCCTGGTCAGAACTGGCGCGAAAGATGATGCCATAAGCATCGTCGCCACGGCACAGGCTGATGTCTACGACCGTCTCCAGGTAGAAATCGCTCAGGGAAGTGGCTTGCCTTAAGGTAAAGATGCGCCCGGCTGTTGCAGAAACCGCCAGGGTTAATCCGTTTGCATCCACCGCAATCGTGCCCGCCGACGTCTGTCCGGTTATCCAATTGGCGGCGGCATAGTCTTCCTCAAGCAGTAATGCGCCCAGCGGCGGACGAGGGTCGAGGGTTGGCTCAAGCGTTTGCGGCGGTTGAGGCGTAGGGGTGGCGGTGGCAGGGAACCAATCGATGGTAGCAGTCACTGTGGGGGTTATCGTGGCGGGCATGGGTGTGGTGGTCGGTGCAGTCGGAGCAGCAGTGCAGCCTGCCATCACCCATAGCAGGCAGGTGAGCAGCACAATATATAGGTGGTTAAAGCGGTGCAAAGAAATCATGTACACCCATTATACCGTGATGGCAATGACCGCTCGACAGGGTGTTAGAAATGATATAATCACCAGGAGTGAGGTATCCATGAAACGCCTTGTGACCCTGATCCTCAGCCTGTTGGCGCTGGCAGTTTTTGCCCTGGCAGTCACACTGCCGGCTGCTGCCCAACCGGGACAACAAAACTTTTACTATACGCCGACCGCAGAACTAAGTGGCAATATTTTCTATATTGTAAAAGAAGGCGATTCCTGCATCGGCATCGCGCTTTTGAACAATATCAGTGAAGACCAACTGCGGGCGTACAACAACCTCAATTTGGATGATTGCCGTTTCTTGATGCCAGGCACTAAGCTGCTCATCGCCGTTGTGACCCCCACCCCCCTTCCTTCCGGTCCCACCGCCACTGCCACGCCGATATTACCCACCCCCACCCCCTTTAACGGGTTTGGGCGGGTGTGCGTCTGGTTGTTTGAGGATGTCAACGGCAACGCCCGGGCAGAAGAGGGTGAACTCCAAATTCCAGGCGGAGCGCTCAGCCTGGCGGATAACGTTGGCAAGGTTAACAAAACAGCAGATACTACCAATGGACTGGATCCGGTTTGTTTTGAAGAATTACCTGAAGGAACTTATACCATTTCTGCTGCACCTCCACAGGGCTATAATCCTACGACTCAAATGAGCCTCGTATTAAAACTCAATGCAGGTGACCAATCCACCCTGGATTTTGGCGCTCAACCCAGTTCCAGCCTGATTGAACCGGATGATCCAGGCGCTGGACCCTCTCCATTGTTGGGGTTAATTGGCGGTGCGATTATCCTGGCTGCCATCGGGTTGGCGATTTATGCACGTAAAATGCTCAAGTAGGTGAGAATGTTTAATTTTGATAGCGTATTTAAACGAAAAAGTGAAGAAGAACGCATGGAGCAGGAAGGGCGGTTGCCACCCGGTCAGTCCTTGACCCAGAAATTCCCTGTTCTTCATTATGGTCCGGTGCCACAAGTGGATTTGACCACCTGGGATTTCAAGGTGTGGGGTGAAGTTGAATCGTCTATCCGATGGACGTGGGACGAGTTCAACCAACTGCCGCGTACCAGCCTGAAAATGGACATCCACTGTGTGACTAAATGGAGCAAGTTTGACACGCAATGGGAAGGGGTCTCGCTACGGACGTTGATTGAGCAGGGTTTCATCAAACCGCTGCCGTCGGCGCGCTACTTACTGCAGCATGCCGAGTTTGGCTTTACCGCCAACCTGCCCCTGGAAGTGGCTCTGCAGGATAACTTCCTGCTGGCGACGCATTTTGAAGGCGAGCCGATCACACCTGAGCATGGCTACCCGGTGCGGGGCATTGTGGGCGCCATCCCGGAGCGTAAGGATTTGAAGGATGTCTATTTCTGGAAGGG
>DFYN01000132.1 GCA_002383615.1 Anaerolineaceae bacterium UBA4081 | reverse complement strand
TCGCTTGATACAAAACCAGAGGCAGTCATCATTATTGATATGATTGGCGATAAAGACCTTAAAGTGGTAAAGGAAAGGTACTCAACTCCGGAATTGGTGGATTCTATTTGGCTGACCGCCAAGCAATTGGGCTATGGGGATATTTTTGTCGATTCGGGCTCACTTCAAATAATGGATGATCACCTTCCGTTCTTGAATGCTGGATACGCCGCAGTTGATATCATCGACTTTACCTATCCTGCCTGGCACACCAGCCAGGACACACCTAACCAAGTCAGTGCAAGTAGCCTGGAAATCATCGGGAATGTCCTTTATGCATGGTTATGCAGCCGCTAATATTGTCAAGAATACATTCCTAACGTAAACTTGATACAGAAGTATTCAAATATTCTGAAAGGGTATTCATTCGTAAATGGAAAATCAGCCCAAATTTCAACCAGCTGACCGCATCGCTTCCTTCAAACCTTACTTTTTTGCATCCTTAGGTCAGAAAATTAACGACCTTAAAACTAAGGGCGTAGATGTCATTCGCATTGATATGGGTTCACCTGATCTTCCACCCGATAATTTCATTATTGAGGAGTTGGTCACTTCAGCTCGTAAACCCGGAAAGCATGGCTACACACCGAATGGCGGAACAGTTGCGTTTCGAAAAGCCATCTCAAAATATTATCAGGACCGTTTCAATGTCACCCTTGATCCACAAACAGAAACCCTTGCCCTGATTGGTTCCAAGGAAGGTTTGTTTAACCTGAGCCAGGTCATTATTAATCCAGGCGACATTGCCCTTGTACCCGATCCTGGTTATCCTGTTTATACAGCCGGCACAATCATTGCTGGAGGTGAAGTTGTGCCGCTGCCTTTACTTACTGAAAATGGTTATCTGCCTGACCTGGGTTCTATTCCGAAAGAAACACTTAAGCGCACAAAAATAATGTGGCTGAATTACCCCAATAATCCTACGGGCGCCATTGCCTCATTAGCTTTTTACGAAAAAGTGGTGGCTTTTGCCCGTGAATATCAAATCCTGATTGCGCATGATGCCCCATATTGCGATGTCTGTTTCGATGGATACCATGCCCCCAGCATCCTTCAGGTAGAAGGCGCAAAAGATGTTTGCATCGAGTTTAACTCTTTGTCGAAAACTTACAACATGGCTGGCTGGCGTTTAGGGATGGCAGCTGGAAATGCACAAGTAATCAAGTACCTTCATACTTACAAAAGCCAGATGGATACATCCCATTTTGAGCCTGTCTTTGACGCAGGTATAGCTGCAATGACAGGAGACCAATCCTGGTTGGATGAACGCAACGATATTTATCAAGCCAGGCGTGATATTGTATTAAAGGGTCTACGGGAAGCCGGTTTTGAAGTCGACACACCCAAAGCAGCCATCTACGTCTGGGCAAAACTTCCAGCAGGATATACTGACAGCCTGTCTTACTGTGACAAGATGCTTGTAGAAATTGGTGTCTCCACAACCCCCGGTATTGTTTACGGTCAATACGGAGAAGGCTACTTAAGAATTTCACTTGGTACCGCGACGGACCGTATCCAGGAAGCCATGGAACGAATTGTTAAGTGGGTCAGTTAAATCTTCAGTAGGGCATATGAATGACTAAAAGGGTTACGGAGCCAACGCGTCCTCCCAAAGAACGGGCTTTCTTAGTCGGTATTGAATTGCGCCATCAGACTGACTTGCTGCCTGTTGAAGACTCTCTTGAAGAGTTGGCGCTGCTGTCTGAGACGGCTGGATTGGTCGTGGTTGGCGCGGATTCGCAAAAGCTGGATACCCCCCATTCAGAAACGTATATAGGCTCTGGAAAAGTTGATGAAGTCAAAGCCTTAGCAGAAGAAATGTTGGCGGATGTCGTCATTTTTGATTGCGAACTATCTCCTCGCCACCAGAGGGAGCTTGAACTTCGCCTGGCGCCCGGCTTGCGTGTCATTGATCGCACTGCGCTGATTTTGGATATTTTTGCTCAACATGCTTCCACCCGTGAAGGCATCTTGCAGGTGGAACTTGCCCAATATGAATATTTATTGCCCAGGTTAACCCGCGCATGGACTCACCTTGCCCGCCAGGCAGGCGGCGGCGGTGGTCGGGCTGGTAGTGTTGGCGGTGTTGGATTACGTGGACCGGGTGAAACGCAGTTGGAAGTTGATCGCCGCGATGTTCGCAGGCGAATTACCTCACTTAAAGAGGAATTAGAGAAGGTCCGTGCACATCGTCAGCGTTATCGCGCCCAACGAAAACGATCCCGTATTCCGATTATTGCCCTTGTTGGCTATACGAATGCTGGCAAATCCACTTTGCTCAATCAGATCGCCCGCTCGGATGTCTACGTTGCCGACCAATTGTTTGCTACCTTAGACCCAACCACCCGCCGGGTAGAACTTCCCGGCGGTCATGCCGTCCTGCTAACTGATACGGTAGGATTCATCCAAAAGCTCCCGACCCAATTAGTCGCTGCCTTTCGGGCAACTCTTGAGGAAATCAGCGAAGCCGATCTCCTCCTTCACATCGTAGATATGACCCACATCTCAGCGGTGCAGCAATGGCAGTCTGTTCAGCAAACATTAGTAGACATCCACGCTGACCATATTCCTGTACTGACGGTGTTGAATAAGTCTGACAGAATTCCCCCATCCGAATTGACAGACTTTGAACCGGAACTGATACCTGCGGCAGTAACAATTTCGGCAAAAACTGGAGCAAATATTCCTCTCCTCCTTAGAGCGATTGAGGAAGCACTTTATGGGCAAACTGAACCTGTTGTTGTCATGCTTCCATACCAAGAAGGACAATTAATTTCATTGTTTCATGAATTAGGGCAAGTTGAGTCAGTTGAACATAGTCGAAAAGGCGTCCTCATACGTGGAAGGCTACCCGGCAGGCTATTAGCGTCTTTTCAACCCTTCACATTTATACCTGGCACTGACGACCAAACAGATACTCCGGACTGAGTTGTATTTCCCCAATTATGTATCTTAAACGAAAAACGGACCGCAAAGCGGTCCGTTTTTTTTACTTCTTGGCAGCTGCCTTATCCATGGAGACTACTTCACGTCCCTGATAATGCCCGCAGCTCGGGCATACTGTATGCGGCAAGCGCATTTCACCGCAGTTGCGGCATTGAACTAGATTTGTCGCAACCAGCGCATCTTGTGAGCGGCGGCGATCCCGACGACCTTTTGAATGTTTCCGCTTCGGCAGAGGGCCCATCCCAAAACTCCTATTGAATCATATTACTCAGTTATTTCTCAAGCCCGCCCATTATACTTAACCATCCCATTCCCGTCAAGGTCTGGAATTGGTACTGGTATTTATTTTCGGATAGAGTAAAATTTAAGTATGGAAATACAGATTGCTGTGGCAAAAACCAGTAAATATGCCGTCTCTGAATCGGGCGATACATTAGAGGTTGTGGAACGCCCAAACGGCGGCGTCTCTGTCGTCCTTGCTGACGGTCAAACCTCAGGTCGCGGTGCAAAAGCGATTTCAAGTATGGTTGTCCGCAAAATCATCAGTTTGCTGGCTGAAGGTGTCCGGGATGGAGCCGCAGCACGAGCAGCGTCTGACTCCCTGTTTACCGATAAGAAAGGCAAAGTCTCTGCCTGCTTACATATTCTCTCAGCGGACTTGCAATCAGGGACTCTTGTTATTACCCGTAACACACCCACTCCGATTTTTGTGGCACACGATGATGAAATTGAATGTTTCAACAGCGATAGTCAACCTATCGGAACATCACTCAACATCCGTCCGAACATCATTGAATTACCGCTTGAAGTTGGGGTTACTGTTGTCCTCTACACAGACGGGATAACATACGCTGGGGACCGTGTCGGCGCATCATTTGATGTTTGCATGCTATTGCGATCACTCTTAGAAGACCAAGAGCCGTCTTGCCAGGAAATCGCGGATAATCTCCTAAATCAAGCCATTCGCCTGGATGAAGGACGCCCCAATGACGATATGAGTGTTGTTGTTCTAAGAGTATTGCCGCAGGAAACAGATTGTATCCGCCGAATGACTGTTCGGCTGCCTGTGACACACATTCCCCCGTTGAGTCTATGAGTAATCACAACCAACCTAGCGCTTGGAGAGGCAGGCATTGAACGCACCCACACCATTATCCTATGTACACAAAACGACAGCCTGAATCTTCATATCGCTTTGAATGTACGCGCAGTGAATAGGAATATTGTGGTAAATGTCCGAATATTTGAAGATGATTTTGCACGGGAAGTAGAGTCTCAATTTGGGTTCTATGCGATGAGTGCAACCGGAATGGCTGCACC
>DFYN01000108.1:2010-8034 GCA_002383615.1 Anaerolineaceae bacterium UBA4081 | reverse complement strand
AACAAAACCCCATCCTGCGCAAACGCCCCAGCCATTGCAGCAAACTTGCCTTCGTCAGGTTTAACAATGGTACCGATAATTCGAGCCAGTAATTCGGGATGTTCCCGTTCAGCGGCTTGGAGTGTCGTAAAAATAACTCCTTTGGCAGCCAACTCAGAAGCCAAATGGACTTGCGAACCGCCGGGCACGAGTAATAATTCTCCACCGTGATCTCCGTCAGCCAGAGGTGCTTTTAAAGCATCTGGAACGGATGCTAACGAGCGGAACTCGCCGGCAGCGGGAAAGCGAAATACCTCAGGCTCAAGGTGACGAATGTCGGTCCGTCGCCAGGCTTCTTCCTGGGTAGTGGGGAGAGGCATTGACTCATATGCAGCCATTGCCGCCTGTCGGTAAGCAGCCAGCCCTGTATGCATGAGCGTGCGCATGTCAGCAGATGAAAACCGAAAAGTCCTTTTTGTCCCACCAGAACTACGCGAGGTCCGTGTGATGATGCGGGGTGAATCGGTCATTGGATAGTTCCTAAGTCGGTTGGTTTAACCAATCGATCCTTCCATTTGCAATTGGATGAGTCGATTCATCTCGACAGCATACTCCATCGGTAATTCCTTGACTAACGGCTCAATAAAACCAGCCACAACCATCGTCGTCGCTTCCTCCTCAGTCAGCCCTCGGCTCATCAGGTAGAAAAGCTGCTCTTCGCCTACTTTCGAAACAGATGCTTCGTGTCCAATATTCACATCTTCTTCATCAATTTCGATGGACGGATATGTATCCGACCGTGATAAAGGGTCAAGCAAGAGGGCATCACACACCACATTTGAACGCGAATTTGTCGCCCCTTTGACCACCTTGAGGAGACCACGATATGAGGCGCGACCTCCGCCTTTGGATATCGATTTTGAGGTAATCTTGCTGCTCGTATCGGGGGCAAGATGAAGTACTTTGCCGCCTGCATCTTGTTGTTGACCTGGTCCTGCAAAAGCCATTGATAGAATCTCACCACGCGCTCCGCGTCCTCGCAAGTAGCAAGATGGATACTTCATTGTAACCTTAGACCCCAAGTTGCAGTCTACCCACTCCATCGTACCATCCTCATCAACCATGGCACGCTGTGTGACGAGGTTGTAGACGTTGTTAGACCAATTCTGAATGGTGGTATAGCGTACGCGTGCTCCCTTGCGCACAACGATTTCTATTACGCCACTATGGAATGAGTTTGTGGTGTAGGTGGGAGCAGTACAACCTTCAACATAATGAAGCTGTGCGCCTTCATCTGCAATAATCAAAGATCGTTCAAATTGACCAATATTCGCTGCATTTAGTCGGAAGTAAGCTTGTAAAGGCAGTTCAACCTTTACTCCCTTGGGAACATACACAAACGACCCGCCAGACCAAACCGCGCTATTGAGTGCGGCAAACTTATTGTCCTCAATGGGAATTACCGTACCGAAATATTCACGAAAAAGGTCCGGGTGTTGTCGCAACCCATCTTCGATGGATAGGAAAATGACGCCTTGTTTTTCCAAATGCTCCAAAATGGAGTGGTAAACCATCTCTGATTCATACTGTGCGCCAACACCAGATAAAAACTTTTGTTCAGCTTCGGGAATACCCAACCTATCAAAGGTTTTTTTGATGGTGTCAGGAACATCATCCCAATTTTTTCCGGCTTCTTCCATAGGACGGACATAATAATATATATCTTCCAGGTCCAGGTCAGAGAGATCCGCTCCCCAGCTAGGCATTGGTCGTTGCCGGTAGTGCGCAAGGGCTTTTAGCCGAAAATCAAGCATCCATTGCGGCTCACCTTTTAAATGGGATATTTGCTCGACAATTTCCCTGTCAAGCCCCTTGCGAGATTTGAAAAAATACGATTCTTCATTACGAAAACCGTATTGATATTCGCTTAACCCATCCAGGAAATCTGATTTTTCTGCAGCCATGTTGCCTCCATTTACCGATAAGTGTTTATGCTCTAGCTGCCGTTTTCCATTTTCTCACGCACCCAGTCATACCCATGCTCTTCCAGGTGTAACGCTAATTCCGGACCTCCAGATTCGACAATCCGACCATCCATCATGACGTGCACTACGTCAGGTTTGATATAGTTGAGAATTCGTTGATAATGGGTGATCACCAAGATCCCCAACTCAGGACCGCGTAAGGCATTCACCCCTTCCGACACAATGCGAAGGGCATCAATATCCAAGCCTGAATCTGTCTCATCCAGAATGGCAATGTGAGGTTGCAGTATTGCCATTTGCAAAATTTCTGCACGTTTCTTTTCACCACCTGAAAAACCTTCGTTTAGATAGCGACCTGCGAAGGATGTATCCATCTTCAGGTATTCCATCTTTTCGCGTAGTAATTTCCGAAATTCGACAATAGCCACACCCTTGTCCGCAGAGTCAATTGCCCGCCGACGCGCATTCAGGGCTGTGCGCAAGAAGTTGGCAACCGTCACGCCAGGGATAGCTACCGGATATTGGAAAGCAAGAAACAAACCTGCACGCGAACGCTCATCCGGCTTCATATCTAATATGGATGTTCCATTGAACAGGATATCGCCTCCGGTAACTTCATACCCGGGATGACCTGCAACTGTGTATGCCAGCGTGGATTTGCCCGTGCCATTCGGTCCCATGATGGCATGCACTTCACCTTGAGCAACACGCAGGTTTAAGCCCTTAATGATTTCTTTCTCACCAATGTTGACATGCAAATCACGGATTTCAAGTGCAGGCATGGATAATAACTCCTTTGATAACTCCCTTGTGGGAGGGCATTTTCAGATGCGCGGATTATACCATGCAGAGGTACATTCGTCAATATTTATAATACTTATCTTATATATTCAACAAAGATTACGCCCGGCAGTGGGACGCTGCCGGGCGTATGCGGGGGGAGGGAGGATGATGACGTTATGGAGTACTGATTTTGAAATCGTCAAAACCAATGACCACAGGTAAGGCATCGTAAGCAATCGCGCCTAACCCAACCTGCCCAGCTTCGGTAATGTCACCGTTTTCCTTTTCAAATAACAAGGTGTCATTTACCGTCAGGGTGAGCTTTGTGCCATCACAAACCGCCTTGATAACATTGGGTTTCACGTTGGAAATGGCTTTGCTGCTGCCAGATTTAACCAAGGTCACCCACGGGATTTTTCCAGCGTCTTTTAGGGATTTGTCGTAACGCAGCAAACCATAGGTTCCTTCACTGGCAACATGGAATTCATACCAGGCTGAATTATCCTTGTTGACACGGCAAAGGATGGAGGCGTTATTAATTTGAGAACCATTATTGAACATTGTTGTTTCAATTGCAACGTTCTTTTGTTCCGCACCATCAAAAATCGAATAGACATAACTTTCTTTACCGTTGATGCGGAATTTTAACAACCCATCATCAAACAACATTTCAACGGCGTCAGAGTTTTGGCTGGTAACAATCAATGGGTCTGACCATTCTTCACTGGGTGTATCAAATGATGCGGTTTTTGCACATCCACCCAGTATTAATAGAAACACGAGCAAGCTTAGCAATAATGTCCGTTTCATTTCTCCTCCTCGAGAAAATTGCGTCTTCATGATTGTAATAAACAAGGGTGCTTTCTGTTTCCTTCAACCACCTGACAAAAAAGCAACGTAGAGCGTAGGGTAACCGTACCTCTAAGTGAGGAATATTTTTGATAATAATCTATATTATTGACATATTTCATCACTTTTGCTATACTTCCAGACGATCAACAAGAAGGGAAGTCAATGACAACTACGCGAGACCGGATTCTTCAAACCTTACTCAGAAACCCCCACTCTACCATCATCGATTTGGCGGAAGAGGTTGGGATTAATGGCATTTCTGTTCGACACCATTTAACCAGCCTGCAAGCAGAAGGGTTGGTCACTTACCAGGAGGAACGACACGGTGTGGGTCGTCCTCGCCTGGTGTACTCTTTGACAGAAAATGGGCTTGAACGTTTCCCGTCCCGATATTTGCGGTTAACTAATCTGTTATTGGACCAACTCAAACAATCTCTACCTGGTCCAGTAGTTGAGCGCCTCTTTACCCAAATGGCGTCAGAAATGGCATCCGATTATGCCCAGAAGGTTGAATCGTTTACGATAGAAGAAAAGCTCGCTTTCATAAAAACTTTTCTTGCTTCGGAGGGCTTCGAGATTGAATGGGAACGACAGGGAGACCATTACTTGATTCACGAAATGTCCTGCCCTTACTTCCATATTGGGCAAGCTCACCCGGAGGTTTGCACCATGGACCGGACAATCATCTCAACAGTTCTATCCATTCCAACCAGCAAAATCCAATGTATTCTAAATGGCGATGCTCATTGCACCTTTTCAATTCCAATTGCTCCCCCCCAGGAGGATAATTAACATGCAGGGAAAACCGGGAACTAATCGTCCCATTTGGTCAGCCTCTTCCACTCACCCAGAATTGGCTGCTGCTCTTGAGACAACCCTCAAGGATATCGTTGATCCAGAGATAAATTTCAATATCATTCAATTGGGATTAGTCAGGGATGTAACGATTTCAGAAGAGCAAGTTGTTATTCGCATGATTCTGACCACCCCATTTTGCCCCTATGGTCCCGCTATGCTGGAAGCCACACGTCAAAAAGCAGAGATGGTTCTTGAAAGACCTGCCAAAATTGATTTTGGCATGGATGCCTGGGATTTTTCCATGATGGAGGAAGGTCTGATGGATGATTGGGGACTCTATTAATCAANNATCTCAGTCAGTTGATAAGCGAACGCCATATCTCCTTTTGCACGCAATTTCCCAGTCATAAAAGCCACACCCGGGTCCAACTTTCCACCGATAATTGATAGAATATCCCCAGCCGATGCTTCCAAAGTCAGGCGTGGCGAAGCTGCAGTACCAGGGCAGATTGCGCATTTCCCGTTGGCAATACTAATAATCCATTCTCCACCACCTACACCGGGGACACTCACTTGAATGACAGCATCTAAAGTTTTAGCTTTTTCTGGCAGGAATGCCTCTGGAATAAGCTCAAGTAATTCAGGTATAGAAACTGGTTTCATAACTTCTCCTATTAATCATGTTCAGTAAAGCAAATTAACGACTGCCGACTTGATTTCCTAAAGTATAGCATTCTTCACCTAAAATTTCTTCTACGTTGAATCTGGTTATAATTGAAATATCTCAAACACTGGGAATTAATATGATCAAATCCATTTATTATCCAAAAGATGGTGAACCGAAAAGAGACTTAACCATCGACGAGATAAAAGCCGCCCGCGATAGCAAGAACGGATTATTGTGGGTTAGCCTGGAGGCTGCTTCCGATGAGGACATGCAAGTAATTCTGGCAGATACATTCCATTTTCACCCCCTCGCAATTGAGGATTGCCAAAGTCTTGGGTATCAAACCTCCAAGGTGGATGATTTTGGACAGTATATATTTGTGATTGCACATGCGATCAGCAGAGACGAAGTCCATGATGAATTAATGACCCTTGAAATCAACCTCTTTCTGGGTGACAACTATTTGGTCACATGCTTCACCGATCCAAGTATGCCACCTGTCGAAACCACCTGGTCAGTCCTGGAACGCGATAGCCGCATAACATCCAATGGCGCAGATTTCTTGTGTCATGCTATTCTCGACTCGCTTGTTGATGGGTACATGCCCCTGATTGACCAAATGGAGGAGGAAGTTAATGATTTGGAGGACCAGGTATTAGAAAAGCCAAATCCTAAAACGCTTGAGAGGCTGCTAAATCTGAAACGTACCATGGTTACCTTACGGCGCATTATTTCTCCACAGCGCGAAGTAATCAACCGCCTGTGCCGGGATGAGTATCCTCAGATTGACAAACAAAGCCAAATATATTTTCGCGACATTTACGACCACCTCGTACGAATACAAGATTTATCGGAGTCACTGCGAGATGAGGTAGCCAGTGCGTTGGATATTTACCTGAATTCGACCAGTTTACGTTTGAATGAAGTCATGAAAGCCTTAACCATCGTCTCAACCATCTT
>DFYN01000108.1:1613-1997 GCA_002383615.1 Anaerolineaceae bacterium UBA4081 | reverse complement strand
GTGGGTATGTTATCTCTATTCCGCAGTAAGAAATGGTTTTAAGCATCAACCTGTTGGCAAAGGATAAAAAAAGCGCCAGGCTGTTGCCTGGCGCATGACTTTTAGATAATCCCGACTTCTTTGCCGACGCGCTTGAATATTTCAAGCACTTTATCCATTTGCTCATCTGTATGGGTTGCCATGTAACTGGTTCTCAACAATTGATGTCCGGTAGCCACGGCAGGTGAAATGACAGGGTTGACAAACACACCTTCTTCAAATAATCGCTTCCACATAAAGAATGTGCGCTCATCATCTCCAATTAAGATGGGAATCACAGGTGTGACTGAATGTCCAATATTGAAACCCATCGCCTGATACTCACGGCGCATACGCTCCGCAATT
>DFYN01000108.1:0-1590 GCA_002383615.1 Anaerolineaceae bacterium UBA4081 | reverse complement strand
TAGTGGACGACATTTTCCGAACCGGCAACAAAACCGCCCAAGGATGCAAACGATTTACTGAACGTTGACATGATGATGTCCACCTGGTCTGTCATACCCTGTTCCCAGGTTGTGCCGTGACCGCCGCCAAGCACGCCCATACCATGGGCGTCATCCACCATCACCCGCGCGCCATATTGTTTCGCAATCCGGGTAATATCCTTGAGGGGGGCAACATCCCCTTCCATGCTAAACAAACCATCCACAACAACCAATTTGCCAACAGTTGTCGGCAATGATTTCAGGACCCGCTCCAGGTGGTCCATGTCATTGTGGCGATAGCGTTCAATTTTTCCAAAGGAAAGCCGCGCACCGTCCACAATACTGGCATGGTCATCTTTATCCAATATCACCAGGTCATCCCTGCCCACGAGGGCACTGATTGTGCCCAGGTTGACTTGCATGCCTGTCGAAAATACCAGGGCTGATTCCTTGCCGACCCACTCTGCCAGTTCATGTTCCAGTTGTTCGTGCATGGAGAGGGTCCCATTCAGGAACCGTGATCCGGTGCAGCTTGTCCCATAGCGGGAAATCGCATCAATGGCTGCTGCACGGACTTTCGGATGGGTGGTCAATCCCAGATAGTTATTCGAGCCAATCATGATCAACCGGTTGCCCTGGTAGACAACCTCTGTACCTTCATTTTCATCCAGGGGGATGAAGTAAGGATAAGAACCGGAAGCCATTGCTTCCCTTGCTGTGGTGAACTCATCACACTTTGCAAAAATATCCATCATTTCCTCTATGTCTTACAAATGAATTGAGATTTGCGCCGGGTTGATTGGAAAAAATTCCGGCAAACGAATTTCTTGCTCAAAGATAGGCTGATTATACTTGATTAACCTGGGTCAAATTCGTTCCGTTCTCATCATGCTATAATCTGACCAATTGGAGACGCATCATGGATGTTTTTGCAGCTATTGAAGCAGGCGGAACTAAATGGGTATGTATGCTGGCAACGTCACCGAACCATATCCTGGCAACCTGCAGGATAAAAACAACAACGCCTGCTGAAACTATTGGTAAAGCAATTGAATTCTTTCAAACACAGTCTGCTCAAAATGACCTCCATATCCGCCGTCTAGGGGTAGGCTGTTTTGGACCACTTGNNATCCTGACCCCTTTTCAAGCCGCCCTTAATATAACTGCTGTAATTGACACCGATGTAAACGCCGCAGCCATTGGAGAAGGCTTGTGGGGCGCTGCCCGTGGGCTGTCTGACTACCTTTACCTAACCATCGGCACGGGCATTGGCGGCGGCGCTGTCATCGCCGGCAAACCGCTTCACGGTCTTGTCCACCCTGAAATGGGTCATATTCCNNTGGCTGCTGGTCCTGCCATCCTGAAGCGTTGGGGAGTATCTGCCGAGTACCTACCAGCGGAACACCCAGCCTGGCAATTGGAGGCTTTTTACCTCGGGCAAGCCATGTGGAACCTGATTGTCACATTCAGCCCTCAGAGAATCATGCTTGGGGGAGGTGTCATGCAGCAACCCCATCTGTTTCCATTAGTCCACCAGGAAACTCTGCGCCAATTAGGCGGGTACGTTGT
>DFYN01000166.1:14352-16750 GCA_002383615.1 Anaerolineaceae bacterium UBA4081 | reverse complement strand
AACTGCCGGGCTCATGGGCACCTCCTAAATATAAGTCAGTCATTGTAACTTAAGATTTTATCAGGCGCCTGTAAATCGGTGTACAATGGTCAAGCTGCCTGGCAGCGAACACGATTTGACGAGGAGAGCGAATGCACCTGGATGACCTTCAGATTTACACCCAATTGGATCCGGATGGCATGCTGCCTGCCATTTTGGAACTACCCAAACAACTGGAACAGGGATGGGTTGCCGCCCAGACATTGAAATTGCCTGTAATTAACCATTGCCGAGCTGTTGTGATATGTGGGATGGGCGGGTCTGCTATAGCGGGTGATTTTGTCAGCGCCTATTTGGGAACAGAATCCCCAGTTCCAATTCTTGTTTCGCGTGATTATGACCTGCCAGCCTGGGTGACAGGCGAGGACATCCTGGTTATCTCCTCATCGCATTCGGGGAATACTGAAGAAACCCTGAGCACTTATTCACAGGCGCAGGAACGGGGATGTACTCAATTGGCGCTTTGCACAGGTGGAAAACTGGCAACTTTGGCGGGGAAGGATAAGGTTGCCTTATGGACATTCAATCACAGCGGTCAACCTCGGACTGCAGTGGGATATTCTTTCATCACTTTATTAGCATTACTATCTCGGTTGGGTCTTGCGCTTGACCCTGGCGTTGACCTGGCGGAGACCCTCTCCATATTGGCAAAACAGGCAAGCGAATTTGGGGTAGAGTCTCCTGTCTCTGCTAACNNGTGGCACGCCGGTGGAAAACTCAAATCAATGAGTTGGCAAAAGCCTGGGCGCAGTACGAAGAACTTCCCGAAGCAGACCATAACCTGGCGGCAGCAGTTGTCAACCCTGAAGCAGCCCTGACGAATACCATGGCAGTCTTCCTGCAAGCGCCGAGCGACCACCCACGCAATGCCTTGCGGTCTGTGCTAACTCGCAAGGGATTCATGTTGGAAGGGATAGGAACTGACACTGTGGTGGCGCGTGGCGACAGCCGTCTCGCGCACCTCTGGAGCCTGATACAGTACGGCGATTTCATGAGCTATTACCTTGCGATTGCCTATGGGGTGAATCCAACGCCAGTTGAGGCAATTGAGTCCCTCAAAAAGGCGATGAAGTAAGGTCATACTATTTTCCCTATTTCGTTTGACCTAACCTAGCGGCGCTGTTAAACTGTAGGTATGGTTCCACTCGAAAAATTCCGAAAAATACTGCACCTGGACCTGGACGCATTCTTCTGCTCAGTAGAGGAATTGCTGGATCCTTCCCTCAAAGGTAAAGCGTTTGCCGTGGCTGGTCAAGCGGATACGCGTGGTGTTGTTTCTTCATGTTCGTACCCAGCCAGGAGGCGTGGTATTCGATCGGCAATGCCGACCGCGCGGGCTTTACGTTTGTGTCCGGACTTAATCATTGTCACCCCTCGTCATCACCGCTATGGCGATTATTCTGAGAAGGTGATGGATATCCTTGCACGGCATACTGCCCTGATCCAGCAGATTTCGGTGGATGAAGCCTTCCTTGACCTGACGGATTTGCCCCAAACCAGTCGTGAATTGGCAGCAATGCTTCAGCAATCTATCCTTAACGAATTACAGCTTCCTGTTTCTGTGGGTTGTGCCAGCAACAAGTTAGTTGCCAAAATGGCGACTGATGTTGGCAAGGCAGGGTATACAGGAGATGGCACACCGATGGCTATTACAGTCGTTCCGCCAGGTAGTGAAGCATCCTTTTTAGCGCCCCTGCCAGTACAAGCGTTATGGGGAGTGGGTCCAAAAACAGCTGACCGATTAAAAGAATTGGGCATAACGCACATTGGCGAATTGGCAGCCATGGATGATAAACGCTTGACCCAGCTTTTTGGTCGGTATGGTGTGGAGTTGGGGCAACATGCGCGCGGTATCGATGAACGACCTGTAAGCATTGAATCGGAGACGAAATCCATCAGCCAGGAACATACATTTGCGAGAGATGTGGTTGATGCGCAGGTGCTATCAGACCGAATTCGAGAGTTATGTGACCAGGTTGCGTACCGTTTGCGCAAAGGCGGCTATTGCGCCACAGTGGTGAGGCTCAAGATAAGGTATCAAGACTTCAGCACGCATACGCATCAAATCCAATTACCTCAACCGATAGATCAGGATAGTCTTTTGTATGAAACAGCCATGCAATTATTCAAGGATGTATGGACGCCGGGGCGTATGGTGCGTTTGATTGGGGTTGGAGCTTCTGGGTTGGGAAGCAGTACGCATCAGTTAGAATTATTTGATGTAAAACCTGAGAAAGAGCGAAAACTGTTGGAAGCTGTCGATGAACTTAAACAGAAGTATGGCAAAGATGTCATAAGGCGCGGGTCAAAGGTTCAGTCCCAAAAAAGTAAACCGACTTCAGATCATTCATGAGGATGG
>DFYN01000166.1:10608-14330 GCA_002383615.1 Anaerolineaceae bacterium UBA4081 | reverse complement strand
GGTCTGCTTGTCATAAGCCTGGTGTTGGCAGCAGCAGCAATTCTGATGATTGACCAATCCTTATCCAATCGCTACCGCGAGTCCCGGCGGGCATTACTCGGCATGTGTGGGGGAATAATCACCTGGCAGGTTGCTGCATGTGCTGCCGTGATGGATGGAATCCCTGCAGCCGGATATGGGAGTATCCTTTTACTCATCCTGGTTGGCACGATTTTGTCCTTACTTTTTAGGCGTGTCTTACCGCTAGGTTTGCGATTCTTTGTAGTTACATTCCTATTAAGCTGGATAGGTCAGCTTATTTTTGGTTTCCAATCGCAACTGGCTGTTTTTCCAAGAATATTTGCGATTGTGCATTGGGGCGGAGGCATATTGGCGATAGGTGGAATGATTGCTGGACTTGCAATGATATTCTTCCGAAGCAAAACAGTCTCGCATCGATTGTATCTGGGGTTGGTCATTTGGATGTGCGCAATGATTGCGCTGTACACATTTGGATCGGCGTGGGTGACTTACTAACTTTTTATCCCACTAATTGCTGATAGACAACTGATATTTGCTCAGCAATATTTTGCCAACTGTAATTTCGCGCGATGGCTGCCGCTTTGCTGCCCATTTCTTGCCTGACTTCCGGCTGACTGATGAGGTGTGCTAATTTTTCTGCCAGTAATTCTGGTTGGTTGTCTGGCACAACATATCCTGTAACCCCATCCTGAACCAGGAACGCCAGACCTCCCACCTGCGAGGCAACCACTGGTGTACCGCATGCCATGGCTTCCAGCGCAACCATTCCAAAAGATTCGTAATGGCTGGGAACGATGACCACTTCTGCTGCAGAATAGTAATAGGGGAGGGCTTCCTGGTCGCGCTTGCCCAGGAAGATAACTAACTCATCCAAACCCAGCTCATGACTGAGGTTTTGCAAACGAGCCATTTCAGCCGATATTTCACCCAAAGTCGCACTTGGATCTCCACCAACGATTGCCAGGCGATAACTACAGCAGGATAGGATTCCTTTTTCCTTTAGGATTGCGACAGCCTTGAGCAGTGTAGGGAGACCTTTTAAGGGTTCAATGCGACCCACAAAGAGGAAGAGGCAGTTGTCTGTGGGGATGCCAATGGCTTCTTTGGCTTCGTCCTCTGGGATTGGATAGAAACGCGCCAGATCGACCCCAGGCGGGAGGATGATATGCCTTTTGGGCGTGATTTTATACAAGAAGGTCATCTGAGAAAGTTCGGCTTGGGTGGCAGCAACCACGCAATCCACTTCTTGAAGCAACCTCATCTCACCATCAATCCGTGCGCCTGTTTCGATTTCAGACAGAGACTGGGCAATCCGGTTCTTCATCAAACCAAGTGTGTGAAACATTTGCAAGATGGGAACATTCCATTCTTGTTTTAGCGCGAGGGCTGCCATTCCTGACATCCAGTAATGGCTGTGGATCAGGTCGTAATGGATGCCTTTTTCAGCTGCAAAGTGTTTTACTCCATCGACAAATTGAGGCATATAGGTAATCAGCTCGGGTTTTGGGAGCGGATTCTCTGGACCAGCAGGAATGTGGACAACCCGGTTGCCATAACCCAAGCTGTGGATGATATGGGGCACGTGTTCATCCTGGGAGCGGGTAAATACATCCACGTGGATACCCATGACACCCAATTGACGGCTGAGTTGTTGAACATAGACGTTCATACCGCCGGTGTCTTTTCCGCCCAGAGTCGCTAATGGGCAAGTGTGGTAAGAAAGCATGGCGATGTTCATAGGATTTGCTTGCCCATTCCTCAAGGGTGCTGGTATAATCTGCGGCACGCCACCGTAGCTCAGTTGGCAGAGCAGCCGCTTCGTAAGCGGCGGGTCAAGGGTTCGACTCCCTTCGGTGGCTCTTACTATTTAAACTGGCGGTATTCTACCGATTTAGAATCTTGGCATTAACGCATTCTATTTAAATACGGTGACTGGGAAACTGCCAGTAATGACGGATTGCTTCCCAAGGTAATTCATTGACGAATTGATTGACGTTATTTCTTATCTTTCTTTACATCAACCTTTACCTTAGACTTGCCAGGCTTTAGTAGAACCTTGAGTTTCTTGCCACTTTTGGTTTTGACAGAGACAAGTAACCTATCTTTTTTAGAAATCTTGGCTGTTTTTTTCATTTCATCTCCTTTAGTTTATCTCGCAGACCAGATGATTGTTATGTCTTGGTTCCCAGCGACGATGTGATTACTTTAATGGGTTCTATCACACATATTTGACGCTATCCAAACGAATTATTAAGTTTACCCATAAACTATACTCCAAATTTACCACATTTAGCACCTATCATAAACTAAAAGGATTGTTCCCCATATTCGCGAATGATAAGATTAAATACCGTCATTGGTATATCGAATATTACGCAAAATAACCTGCTTAACTGAAATAGGTCATGTATAATTATTCCATGTCACCTAACTTAAATCCCATTGTGATCGCCATCGCCGGCGGGTCAGGTTCCGGAAAGACCACAGTCGCCAATGTCATCCTGCAAAGGGTCGGCGTTGAACGTATCGCCTACCTCCCGCATGACGCTTATTATCGCGACCTCACGGGCTTGCCGCCAGAATTGCGGCGACAAGTCAACTTTGACCATCCAGATTCCCTGGAAACAGATTTATTGATTCAGCATGTGGAACAACTCAAACGCTGGGAACCGGTAGAATTGCCCGTGTATGATTTTTCAACCCACTCACGCACTGAGCGAACAATTCATATCGAAGCCAGGCGGGTCATAATCGTTGAGGGGATTCTGATATTAGCTGAAAGTGAATTACGTAAATTGTTTGATATCAAAATCTTCGTGGATACGGATCCGGACATCCGCTTCATACGCCGCCTTTCCCGCGACATATCCGAGCGGGGGCGCACGACCGAATCTGTGGTCAAGCAATACCTCAGCACGGTGCGACCTATGCACCTTGAGTTTGTGGAACCTTCTAAACGCTATGCTGATGTGATTATCCCGGAAGGCGGCTTAAACATTGTTGCGATGGATATGGTCATCGCCCGGGTGGAAGGTATGTTACAGGAAAACACCGGCGATCTTGAATGAATCCTAAAACCCGCCTGACGCTCTTGCGGATTGGGGCTCTTATTCTGGTAGTTGGTCTGACTATTGCCTTATTCGTCTACCGCGACTATGTTCAAAAATTGGAAGCGTTCGGATACCCAGGTATTTTTCTCGTTTCGATTTTATCTAACGCGACGTTGATCTTGCCAATCCCAGGGGTACTGTTTACTACAGCCATGGGGGCAGTCTTCAATCCTTTTTGGATTGCGATTGCAGCCGGCAGCGGTGCCGCCCTGGGAGAAATCACTGGCTATCTGGCAGGATTTAGTGGGCAAGCGGTGGTTGAAAATAAAATATGGTACGAGCGCTTAACCCGCTGGCTCAAGAAGTATGGCGACATCACTATTTTCTTACTGGCAGTGGTTCCCAACCCGGTATTTGATATTGCAGGGATAACAGCCGGGATGTTGAGAATGCCACTATGGCGTTATTTACTTTGGAGTTGGTTGGGAAAAATCGTAAAGATGTTGGGGTTTGCTTACGGGGGAGCTATGATACTTCAATGGATTCCGTGGTGGTAAAAAAACGGATAACGTAACCATCCAGGTAAATTACTTCTTTAAAGTTGCTTGTCGTTGAATTCTCAACAGATGTTCTGCTTCCTGGCGGAGAATG
>DFYN01000166.1:4556-10432 GCA_002383615.1 Anaerolineaceae bacterium UBA4081 | reverse complement strand
CGAGAAGGGACGGTTTCTATATCCTCATCTAACTCCAACCCCATCTTATCTTGCCGCTTGCGTAAGAGGACGAGGATGGCGATAACGATGGCTGAGATGAGTAGAATCCCAGCAATAATTAGCGCAGTAATCAACCAGTTCGGTGCAGTTTCAACGACTTGGGCAAGTTTACCTTCTTCAAATTCTGGCGCAGTTTCTGGCACCTGGATTCTCGACATTTCAACCCAACCTTGCTCGTAGATTCTAGTGAGCCAGGGGGTTAGCAGCCAGAGCACCAGGAAGACAGGTGCCGCGACGACTACCGCTGCAAGGATGATGACCAGCAAGACAACAAATAAGCCCTGACTGACGACGAATTTGGCAGGTGTGATTAATAACCAACCCAGAATAATGGCGACCAGGGCTACCCCCAGAGCCAAAAAAATGTAATTTCCCATCCAGCGCCAGGTAAAGGGTGGTAATCGACCACCGCGGGCATAGGCAAACTCCACTAATCGGCTGGCAATGAGGGCGATGAGNNCTGGTCAATGGGCAGGCTTGCCAGATTTGCACCCCGCCAAATCATGAGGGTAAAAATGAGCAAATGCCAGAATTCAGATTGGAAGGCTGCTGCGCTAAATAGGGATTTGAATGGGAGTATCAACAGGTTGGACACCGAAATGTCAACCCCTGAAAAAAGGCTGAGGCGTAAGGAGAATAGAAGGATCAGCAGCAACCATACTAAGATTATCGCCTGCCTTGAGGAAGTCTTGATGTGGCTTGCTTGCAAGATGCGCATCAGGACATAACTTAGAAGGATGGCAATTGTGAGGAAAACCAGGCTAATCCAGGGGGTAGCCCGTTGGGCGTAAATCGTCAAGTACCAACCACTGAACCAACATAATTCTGCCAGCAGGATGGCTAAAGCCCCAATTTCTTTCCAAATATTTGGACCTTCTTTGGCTTGTGGTTGAATAATGGCTGGCATGGCTTATTTGCTCTCAGGCATCGCCAACCGGATGACCCGGATGCCCGGGATATTATCCGGGGTGTGTGGGTCAAGCGAGAGCAATGTCAAGTGNNGTGTAAATGGCAGTAACAATCATTAAGGCAGCCCCCATGGGGATGCGCGGCATGGCTTTTAACAGGTATGTCTCGAATGGTCCAGCCATTAACGGCGAGATACCTGATAACGCTTGCAGCAGGTTCGCCAGGTGCTCCGTGGAACGCGCTGGCTGGATCTGAAAGGGCTGTCCTGAGCGGCTGAGTGACCCATTGGATACCAATCCTACGGAGTATCCGGCTTGGATTCCTTGATATGCCAGGGTAGCGGAAAGGCTGAGCAGGTATTCAAGTAGATCAGTTTTGACGCCCTGCCAGGCAAGTTCAGTTGTTGCGGCATTCAAGCAGATCACGAGCACGCGCGCTGAGATAGGCTGATATACCCGGACTTGCAATTCACCTGTCCGGGCGGTCGCTGCCCAATGAATATGGCGGAATTCATCCGTCGGACGGTAATCTCGGACTGCCATGGTCCGGGTCGGGTCTTCGAATAATTGGCGCATAGAAGCCTTATCACCGAAGGGGTCTTCTGCTGGCAATCCAATCGTTTCAAACGGCAGCAACTGTGGAAAGACAACCAGAGTCTCTGATTGGGCAATTTCGCTGGTGGTTTCAAAAAAACCAAAAGGATCACCCGATTTTAGTTCTACAGGACCGATGGGGTAGACTCCGCGCTTCTCAAATACCAGGTCATAATTCCGGGTAATTCGTTGCCTGGGGCGCAAGCTGAACAGGTTGGACAGGTAATCAACATCCGGCATATGAGATGGAGTCAGTACAGAATCATCCGTAGGGCGGACAGCCCTTGCCCAAAGGTCCATTGAGCGTAACCAGGTTACGGGTAATACTTTTAAGTTAGCAATTTGAATACTAACCTGGCTGGCTTCCCCAGGAAATCCACGGCGATAATGAAATCGCCGATGATAGGTTACGTTTCGTAGGGCATAATGCTGCCATAACCAGGCAACACCTATAATGAATAACACAGCCACACACAATGCCACCAGGGCATTGAGGTTGAGAAACACGCCTAACAGGATGGCGGCTGCCAGCAGCAACCACTTGCCAATTCGCATCAGGCTTCCACCGGTACAGGCACAGAGGTGACAATATCGCTGATTAGTTCCTGGGCAGAGCGCCCACGCAGTTGTGCCTGGGGGGCAATCATCAAGCGATGGTTAAAAATGGAAGGTGCTAACGCCTTGACATCGTCCGGCAGCACGTACTCGCGACCATGAATGGCAGCCCAAGCCTGGCTGGCTTGATACAACGCCAGGGTGGCACGCGGGCTGGCGCCGAGTTGGATATCACTATTTTGCCGAGTGGCTCGGCTGACTCGTACAATATAATCCCTTACGCTGTCTTCAACCCGGATGGTACTTCGTTCTACCATCATGTCTGTCAGTTCAGCCGGGCTTGTGACGGGATGCAAATCCACCATTGGGTCAGATGCTTGAAATCGCTCCACCATGGTGTTTTCATCTTCTTGGGTCGGATATCCCAGGCGTAAGCGTAAAAGGAAGCGGTCTATCTGGGCTTCAGGGAGGGGAAAGGTTCCTTCCAGCTCGACCGGGTTCTGGGTAGCCAGGACGAGGAAAGGTCGTGGTAACTGGCGCGTCACACCGTCTGCAGTAACTTGACGTTCTTGCATCGCTTCCAGTAAAGCTGATTGTGTACGAGGTGTCGCACGGTTGATCTCATCCGCCAGGATAACTTGATTCATAATGGGACCGGGACGGAATTCAAATGCCTGTTGCTTCTGATTAAACCAGGATAATCCGGTTACATCAGACGGTAATAGGTCAGGGGTGAACTGGATGCGCTGAAAAGAACAACCCAACGATGCCGCCAGGGCGCGCGCCAGAGTTGTTTTACCGGTACCCGGGACGTCTTCAATGAGGATATGTCCTTCACACAAGACGCCAACCAATAGCAGTTGAATGGTCTCTTCGCTACCAATAAATACTTTTCGGATGTTATCAACTAAACGGGATGCAGATTCGGTGATCACTTGAACCTCGAGCCGGATGGGATAGGTCAAATATAGCATCCACATGACAGAGCGTCAAGAAACCCCAACGCTTCGCCTTTTGCGAAACGTTGGGGTTTACAAAAGTATCGGTTTAATGCTCGAGGTAACTATTGCTTAGGGGTCGTTTTTCCCAAAGCATCAATGCGACGTTGAAGGTAAGGCGAAAAATACCCTTTGTATTTTTCGTGAAGCTCTGGGAGCTGCCAATCTCGCCCGGTGACTCGACCCCGGCAATGGTCGGTCTTGCAATGGCATTCGAATTCATCATAATCGCTGGAGTCGCTCATGGCGTAGTCAAAGCAAATTTCTTCTCCAGGTTGGATTTCCCGTAATGCCACCAGGGAAATCGCGCTGTCCATGCCTGCATTAGGGTTGCACGAGTGGTTGAACATATCCGCCGGATCACCGTGGATAACCGGAACCAGGTACAAATCTTCTGTCACCTGGATGCCATGTGTTTGCATCTCAACAGGTATGTCTTCCAATTGCTCAGAGGTGACTACCCGCCCACCCCACATAGTCAGCAATTCACCAGCAGCAATCTGCTGTGTGGCAAACAATCCCCAGCCGCCCTTTTCGGGACAGGCGCGGGGTTCCATTTTGGGTGACAGGTAAGAGTAAAAGAACTTGTTTTCCATCGTAATCCTTGAAGTCCAGTGTAGTCATTAAAAGACGCTGAATTATACTCGAAAAATAAAATCCTCCCGAAAACTCGGGAGGAATCTTCTTAATTAAGTGCCGCAGGTTGGTCTATAAGCCGCATTCTGTCCAGTAGAAAGGTATCCCCGAAAGGACGGTTTCTACCTGGGAGGTCATCTCTCTGGGCTCGCATGTCTCCATGCACCTCATGCAGTCTACCCGGAACTTAGCTCTTCGGAGACCGAAGAACAGAAGACGAGCCGTCCTCCGCCTGCACGCGACAGGCTTTCGTTCCTGCTCGACCTTGCTCCAGATGGGGGTTGCCTGGCCGTCGCATTGCTGCGCGCGCCGGTGGTCTCTTACACCACCATTTCACCCTTGCTGAATTGCTTCAGCGGTTTGTTTCTGTGGCCCGATCCGGTCAGTTACCTAACCCCGGGAATTACCCGGCATCCCGCTCTTTGGAGTGCGGACTTTCCTCAGCGCCTCCAAGAGGCGCCGCGACCACCCGACCAACCTACGGTGATTTCATCATACCTTTNNTCAGGTTGTAGAAGCAGCGCAAGCAGGCTATAATATTTTCCAGCAAGACGATATGAGACTATTCCGGGCTTAGAGATAGATCCTTTCTTGATGAGGTTCACATGAGAATACCGCTTGTAGCAGGCAACTGGAAAATGAATAAAGGCGTTGCTGAGGCAATCGCCTTATCTGATGAATTAAGGACCGTCATTGACTCGATTCAATCGGTTGAGAAAGTGGTTTGCCCGCCTTTCACTTCTTTGGCGAGCATCCAATCGATATTATCAGGCAGCAGCATCCATTTAGGCGCTCAAAATATGCATTGGAAGCCATCCGGCGCTTACACTGGCGAGGTTTCAGCTGCCATGGTGAAAGAGTTATGCGAGTATGTCATTATTGGACATTCTGAACGGCGCCAGTTTTTTGGTGAGACAGATGAAACAGTTAATCTTAAGGTCAGGGCTGCCATGGAAATTGGTTTAATTCCGATTGTATGCATCGGAGAAACCCTGGCTGAAAATGAAGCCAGCCAGACCGCTGTGGTCCTTGAACGGCAAATCAGGGGCGGCTTAGCCGCGCTCACACCTGAGGACGGCGCAAAACTGGTAATCGCTTACGAACCGGTCTGGGCAATCGGGACAGGTCGGGCAGCCAGCGGAGAAATAGCCAATCAGGTGCTGCACGATATGATCCGCCCGGTACTGGCTGACCTGTTTGGGAAAACTGTCAGTCAATCCATTCGCATCCTGTATGGAGGGTCTGTGACGGCTGCCAATGCAGCTGAGTTCTTTGCGCAACCTGAGGTGGATGGCGCACTGGTGGGCGGCGCCAGCCTGAAAGTGGCTGAATTCGAAGCGATCGTTCGGACCGCTGTAATTTGACCCTGGCTGGCTTTGATGGTTTGCTATGGTTGATTGCCACAGTTGTTCCGTTTATGGTGGTACAACGCTGGGTGCATCGGGAAATTCAGAAAGTATTCCTGTTGATTACCCACAGCCCAAACGCAACCGTCGTCATCTTTTCGCTCATTTTGCTGCCCGGTGTTTTCCTGCATGAACTTAGCCATTTCATAGTGGCAAAGATTTTGCGTGTTCCGACCGGGCGCTTCACTCTGATTCCACGGATGGAAAATGGCAGTACCCTGGTAATGGGCTCAGTGGAAGTTGCCAGGGTAGATTTTTTTCGAGATACGTTGATTGGCTCTGCGCCACTCATCTCAGGAGGAATCGTTCTGGTGTTACTGGGCGTTTACAAATTGGGATTATCACAGCTGCCTTCCTTGTTTTCATCAGGACAAACGGATTTATTCCTTACTGTCCTGGCTGATTTGCCATCGTTGCCTGATTTCTGGCTGTGGTTTTACATTGCATTTGCCGTCAGTGCCACCATGATGCCTTCGCCTTCAGACCGGGGTGGGTTTGCTGCTTGCGCAGGGGTTGTGGTTTTCCTGCTTCTGGTTGCCATTCTGATGGGTGTGGGACCCTGGATGCTGGCACACGTTGCGCCACAGGTCAATCAAGCATTTCGAGCCCTTGGCGGCATGTTTGCCATTGCCTTTGTTGTGAATCTTCTGGTAGGATTACCAGTGTTTGCACTCGCCAGAGGAATTAGTAAGCTGACTGGGTATCAAGTCCGTTAGTTT
>DFYN01000166.1:0-4425 GCA_002383615.1 Anaerolineaceae bacterium UBA4081 | reverse complement strand
GAACCGTTAGTCCGGAAGGATTTGGCTGACCTTGTAAAGGGTATTGCTGCCGTACCAGGTATCCGCGATATCAGCCTGACGACCAATGCCATGCTGCTGGAAGGTGTAGCAGGCGACCTGGCTGCAGCGGGCTTAAAACGCATCAATGTCAGCCTGGACACGCTTCAACCAGAACGGTTTGCCCGGATAACACGGGGTGGGTCTTTGGAGCGGGTCATGCGTGGTATCCGTGCAGCAGAACAGGCTGGAATGACGCCCATCAAGGTCAATGCGGTGATGATGCGCGGGGTCAATGAAGATGAGTTGGAGGATCTGGCGGGCTTGACGATAGAGAATGACTGGCATGTCCGGTTTATTGAGATGATGCCCGTTCGAAATCAAGCGCCATGGGGTGAAGGGTTTCCTGAGCCTGAATCAGTCTATTATTCGGTTCAGGAGATGCTAGAAAGGTTATTACCTCTGGGATTAGTGCCTTTACAAGATCGGATTGGTCAGGGTCCAGCGGAAATCTATCAGTTGCCCGGCGCTAAGGGCGTCATAGGATTTATTTCGCCTATCGGCAATAAATTCTGTGACCACTGCAACCGCCTGCGCTTGACGGCGGACGGCACCTTGCGTCCCTGCCTCCTGGTGGATGATGAGTTATCAATTGTGTCCACCTTGCGTGAGGGGGGTGATATCACCGCTATGCTGAAACAGGCAGTATTACAGAAACCTGAAGGTCACGGTTTGGAAGAGCATCACTCACCGAATGGACGCTGTATGATCCAAATCGGAGGATAGTGCGTAATAAATAACACAAAAAGACCAGGTTCAACCTGGTCTTTTGATTATTTATCTTTATCAGCCGGTTCCAAATTGCCGGTCACCAGCATCCCCTAGACCGGGTAGGATGTACCCTTTCTCATTCAGGCGTTCGTCCACCGCTGCCAGGTGGATGGGTACGTCCGGATGGCGGCTCTGCAAATGGGTAATGCCTTCCGGAGAGCCAATCAAACCGACAAATTTAATTTTCGCAACTCCCCATTGCTTGAGGATATCCACGGTGGCAGAGGCAGACCCACCGGTTGCAAGCATGGGGTCAAGGATGAGGCAAACAGACACCGTGGGAGCTACTGGCAACTTGTTATAGTACTGGACTGGTTTGAGCGTTTTTTCGTCCCGGTATAAACCAATATGCCAGACCTCAGAGCCAGGCAACAGTTCCCAAACACCTTCTACCATGCCCAGACCTGCCCTTAAGATGGGGACCAAACCAATTTTGTCTTGCATTTCGAAACCATCAGCCTCAGCAAGGGGTGTTTGTACTCGCCGTGGTGTGGTGGCAAGGTCTGCTGTGGCTTCGTAGCATATCAAACTGGCAATCTCGCGCACCAACTCTCTAAACTTCTTGGGCTCAGTTTGCACATCCCGCAAGCGGGTCAGTTTGTGCTTGACAAGGGGGTGATTGGAAATGTGGATGTTGGACATACAATCCTCCGGGGCAGGATAAGAAAATTATACACGACGCAGCGTATGCCATAGACCATACCGGGTATAATTAACCCTATGAGTGAACCCGAACGTATCATTAATCCAGATGAACACCCGGATGACCGCCTGGATCAGGCATTACGACCTCGGCGGTTGTATGATGTCATTGGTCAAGACCAGGTTCGTGAGAATTTAACCATCCTCATCGCTGCAGCCAGCCAGCGAAAAGAACCACTTGACCATGTCTTATTTTATGGTCCCCCTGGCTTAGGTAAGACGACACTGGCGCACGTCCTGGCGAATGAAATGGGCGTCAACATCAAGATTACGGCAGGACCTGCGGTGGAGAAAGCTGGCGACCTGGCTGCCATCCTGACCAACCTGCATGGTGGGGATGTGCTCTTTATCGATGAAATCCACCGCCTCGGTCGAGCGATTGAGGAAGTTTTGTATCCCGCCATGGAAGATTACTGCCTGGATATTGTGGTTGGCAAGGGACCCTCTGCGCGCTCTATTCGACTGAAACTCCCCCATTTTACGGTCATTGGTGCAACCACCCGGCTGGCATTGGTCAGTGCGCCACTCCGTGCGCGCTTTGGTGCAGTATATCGGCTGGATTATTATGACCCGGCTGCCATGCGCGAAATTGTTAAACGGGCAGCCTTGATTTTAGGTGTTGAAACTGATGCGTCTGGCATCGAGGAAATCGCCCGGCGCGCCCGCGGAACACCACGAGTAGCGCTGCGTTTATTACGNNCGGGTTCGAGATTATGCACAGGTGCGTGCGGATGGGATGATTTCCCGGGACATTGCCGTGGAAGCCTTGAATTTACTCAATGTGGATGGATTGGGGCTGGATGAAGTTGACCGGCTTGTGCTTTCAACCATTATTGAAAAATACCGGGGTGGACCAGTCGGCTTGAATACGATTGCTGCATCCATCAGTGAAGAGCCTGACACCATCATGGATGTGGTTGAACCCTACCTCTTACAGTTGGGCTTTCTGGAGCGCACCCCCCAGGGACGGGTTGCCACACGCCGCGCGTATGAGCATTTGAACCTGCCTTATAATTCCGATACCCAACCCCGCTTATTTGACTCATGAAAACATCCGATTTTGATTACATCCTCCCTCCGGAGCGCATTGCACAAACGCCGGTGGAGCCTCGCCATGCATCCCGCCTGCTGGTTATGCCGCGCGCCGGAGGAGCGCTGGAACATACCACTTTTTGGAATATCGATTCCTATTTGAAGGCTGGTGACGTCCTGGTCATCAACCAAACCCGCGTGATTCCGGCGAGATTGCATGCCCGGAAAGCGACGGGTGGTAGAGTGGAGTTACTTCTACTCAGGCAAATTGAACAGGGGGTTTGGGAAGCTTTAGTGGGCGGTAAGAAAATGTCTGCGGGAACCAGGGTAAAGGTGGAAAGTGGACCTGAGGTTGAAGTAATGGAAGTTTTGGATGGGTCGCGTCGAATTATCCGTTTCACAGAACCGATTGAACCCTTTTTGCCATTGGCGGGTGAGATACCCCTGCCTCCCTATATCCATGAGCGATTAAGCAACCCGGAGCGGTACCAAACGGTCTACAGCCAGGTTACAGGTTCAGCGGCTGCGCCCACTGCCGGACTGCACTTTACCCCTGAACTGATGGATAAACTACGAATGATGGGTGTCGTGTTTGCGGCAGTGACTTTGCATGTCGGTCTGGATACGTTTGCGCCTGTGACCGAAGAACATCCTGAAGAGCATGTCATTCATACAGAGTGGTGTGAGATGTCAGCAGAAACAGCCGCGATAATCAACCAGGCGAAGGCTGAAGGACGCAGGGTGATTGCTGTGGGTACAACCAGTGTACGGACTCTGGAAAGCGCTGCCCGAATAGCGCCGGCGGGTCAATGGGTGGCACCCTTAAGCGGACCAACAGATTTATTTATTTTGCCAGGCTTTCAATTTAAAGTTGTCGATGCAGTAATTACTAATTTTCATCTACCCAAGTCGTCCCTCATCATGCTGGTCAGCGCATTCGCAAGCCGCGAACTAGTTCTGGCAACCTATGCAGAAGCGGTACGCCTGTCGTACCGCTTCTATTCATTCGGTGATGCGATGTTGATCTATTAGGGCTTGACGGGCAGGTGCTGGGCAACCAGTGACCGCAGCAGGCTCTCTTTACCAGCGCTGCGCAAGTCCGCCAGGGGAATAATAATAAAATCCTGTTCTTTTTGAGCAAATAAGATAAGCGCATGTTTAGTCTCGAGCATGCGTGAGACATCCTTCCACTCCAGGGTAGCGCCTTTCTCATTTCCCACCAGGCGAAGCATAAGGTGTTCAGGAGTTAACAAAATCTCGAGTTTTTTCTTCCAGATTGGATTCGTAGCGAAGTCAATCATGGGTCCGATGAATATCGCAATAGCTGTCACGATAATAATCACAACCAAAGTGATCAGAGCGTTGCCGGCATTTTCAGGAATCCAAGACCCACTGGTAATACCGGGCAGGATATACATAATAAATGCCCATACAACAATGACAGCCCCAATTCGAAGGAAAAGGCTTTTACTTTTCAGGCTTCGCATTTGTTGGGCGGAGACAACGTCTTGAAACGTGTAGTGCAGGGGGATGGCGGGGTTGTTTGAGTCCATGCGATAATTATACCTGCTGGAGGACTGAAATGGAAAACCAAGATGAACTTTGGGAGAAGCATGTTGAAGGGTTGATTGCATGTCGTAAATGTCCCCGACTGGTAGCATGGCGGGAAGAGGTGGCGCGCGTCAAGAGGCGCGCATATCGGGATCAAACTTACTGGGGTAAACCGGTACCGGGCTTTGGCGATTTACAGGCAAGGGTTGCGTTGGTGGGTTTGGCGCCTGGTGCGCATGGCTCTAATCGGACAGGCAGGATGTTTACCGGTGATAAATCGGGCGATTTCTTGTATGCGTCGCTATACCGGGC
>DFYN01000015.1:1651-4850 GCA_002383615.1 Anaerolineaceae bacterium UBA4081 | reverse complement strand
CAGAGCCGGAAGTCCCTCCAGTTGCTGACCAGGTCAGGCTGCCTGCCGACCAATCTGTGGGGGTGAACAGGCACAGGCGTACGTTCGGTGAGAGGCTGGCATCGTAAGCGCTAAGGTCAAAACTTGAACTGATGCTCAATCGCTGCCCGGCAGCGCACCCGCCGGATGGACATACCGTCGGACTCAACATGTTTAATGAAGAGGCTGCACGGACACGCAAGACAATCAATGCCGCTGTTGAGAGAGACAACAGCAGCACTAATGGAATAATCAACCAGCGGTATGACCGAACCAGCCGCAAAATATGCTCCTACAGGATCTTACTTAAGAATAGTTTCGTGCGTTCTTGTTTCGGGTTGGTGAACATTTCGGTGGGCTTGCCTTCTTCCACAATCTGCCCGGCATCCATCAAAATTGCCCGATCCGCCGCTGCCCGCGCAAAGCCCATCTCATGGCTGACAACGACCATCGTCATGCCTTCGCGTGCCAGGTCGAGCATCACGTCCAAAACTTCCTGGATCATTTCAGGGTCCAGCGCGCTGGTGGGTTCATCAAACAACATAATCTTGGGGTTCATTGCCAGCGCACGCGCAATAGCCACACGCTGCTGCTGACCACCGGAAAGCTGTCCCGGGAAGCAATCCGCTTTTTCCGGGATGCCCACCTTAAGTAATAGCCTATCGGCGGTTTCACGGGCTTCTGCCTTGCTGCGCTTGCGGACAATTTGCTGAGCCAGCAGCAGGTTATCCATCACGCTCAGGTGTGGGAATAAGTTGAATTGCTGGAAGACCATGCCCACTTCTGTGCGAACGGCATTGATATTCACAGCGGTATCCAGGGGGATGCCATCCACCACGATCTTGCCAGCGTCAAACTCCTCGAGTCGGTTGATACAGCGCAGCAGGGTGGATTTTCCAGAGCCGGATGGTCCAATGATGACCACAACTTCACCGCGTTGAACATCCAGGCTGATGCCCTGCAGGGCATGTATCTTGCCAAAATATTTATGTACGTCTTCAATATGGATGATTGAATTGTCAGCCATGTTATTTCTCCAACGCCGTTTTCTTTTCAATCCAGACAGCCAGGCGTGCTGCCAGCAAGGTCATGATTAAATAGACGAGCGCAATCATGGTGTAGGTCTCAATGGGACGGAAGTTTGTAGCGTTCCATTCGCGTCCACGCCGGGTCAGGTCGGGCAGGGAGACTGCGCTGACCAATGACGAGTCCTTCAACAGTGTAACCAACTCATTGCCAACCGGGGGCAAAATCACCCGGATGGCTTGCGGAATAACGACATAGCGCATACCCTGTACGTAGGTCATGCCCAGGCTGCGCGCGGCTTCCATTTGTCCCTTGGTGATGGATTGGATGCCAGCGCGGTAAATTTCACTCATATAAGCGCCATAGCAGAACGTGAAACCCAGGATTGCCATTACTTCAGCGTTTGTCCGGTAAGAAGCCAATGAGGCAATATTTAACCACGCACCCAGGTCACGGATGACTGCCGGAAAGGCGAAGTACCAGTACATCAATTGGACAAGCAGTGGAATACCGCGCACTACTTCCACATAGACGGTGGCGATGCCGCGAATGACGCCATTTTTGGAGATGCGCCCCAATCCACCAATCAACCCTACAAAAAGGACAAGGACGAAGGATATCAGGGTGATCTTGAGGGTGACCCAAATGCCATCCTTGACTGCATTAAGGATGCGCATGTAGGGGTCTGGTTTGAGGGTGACTAACAAAAAGGTAATGAGGACAACAGCAGCAACCAGCGCCCAACCGGAGTCAATTTTGCCGAGCATCCCTCGTGAGCCGAGAGGTTTCCGAGCGTCTGGCGATGAAAATGGTCGTGTTTCCATGCAAACAGCCACCTTTGTATTTGTTTTGATTGGTAAAAAGGCAACCTGCGGGGGCTGATTACCCCCGCAGGCATTGCATATCAGGTTTACTGACCAGCGAGGTATTTCTGCTCGAGGTCGTAGATGACCTTGGCGTCAGTCAATTCTTTCAACGCCACATTAATCTTCTCAATCAGGTCTGTCTTGGTCTTGCAGGCGGCAATCCCGTAGTACTCATTGGTGAATACTTCACCGGTCAGCATGATTTTATCCGGGTTCTGACCAATGAAAGCCAGGGCGGTCGGATAGTCGGCGATGACTGCATCCACCTGTCCATTCGTCAGGTCAAGGAATGCCAGATCATAAGTATCGTACGGCTTGTAGGTCACGCCTTCGATTTTTTGGGCTTCAATTTCACCCGTGGTACCAAGCTGGGCGGCAATGGTCTTGCCAACCAGGTCTGCGACGCCCTTGATATCAGTCGTTTCCTTGCGGATGACGACAATCTGTCCAGCGGGGACGTACGGGTCACTGAAGAGCATTTTCTTCTTGCGGTCTTCGGTGATGGTGATGGCTGCAATCGCCAGGTCGTAATCGCACTGGGTGACGCCGGTGATGACGGTGTCAAACGGGGTATTGACCCATTCGATTTCAAAGCCAGCTTTGGCAGCTACAGCCTCCATCAATTCGATGTCGAAACCGGTCAATTCCTTGGTGGCTTCGTCAACTACCTCGAACGGCGGAAAGGTTGCATCGGTTGCCACGCGCACTTTGGCGGCGGCGGTGGGGGTGGTGGTGCAGCCGGACATGACCAGGCTGAACACAACCAACAGGGAAAAAGCAACAAGCATCAGGCGTTTCATGATTCTCCTCCATGAATACAGATATGATGTGGCAGGCGATGAAATCGCCCGCCCCCCAAATGGAACTGCATATCATTATAGTATAGAGTTTTTATATGTATTGGCAAGTTACAAATAGCATGTAGCGGTTAGCTTTCAGCTATTAGCGACTAGCGGTCAGCGGCTAGTTCTATATTGGTAGAGACTGGGTCTTCGTGATTAATTTATCTGGGCTTTTTATGATGAATAACAATAGGATATTGAACCTTGCTGATCGCTATCTACGGATAGCGATACGCTAAACGCTTTCCGCTATATGCTAATTGCTGATCGCTATCTACGGATCGCTAATCGCTCATCGCTAACAGCTAATCGCTGCATTATAATACTCCCCATGACCTCCTCCACCCGATCTTGGCTCAAGAAACTCATCCCCGGCGTATTGCTGGGCTTTTTGGTCCTGTTGGTGCTGATGTTGGTAGGTGACCTGCGCCAGGTGGGTGAGCTTAT
>DFYN01000015.1:550-1570 GCA_002383615.1 Anaerolineaceae bacterium UBA4081 | reverse complement strand
TGGCTCAACCAGCGCACCGGGCTGCCGGTGGCACGCGGCATTTCCGTGGTGGTGGCTGAGCGCCTGTCGGACGGTCTGGCGGTGCTGCTGCTCTCCACCCTGGGCGTGATTGCTTTCCCGCGCTACTGGCTCGCATTTGCGATTGTACTGGCGGGGCTGTTGTCGGTCATCGTCATCTCACAGGTGCGCCCGGCAGCCCTCTGGCTGCTGGACCTTTCCGCCAGGATATTGCTGCTTAAGCGCATCAGCGCCGGGCTGCGTGAGTTTTATGAAGGCTCGTTTGCGCTTTTCCGCCCGCTGGCGCTGCTGGTGGGTGTCGGTCTGGGCATGCTCTCCTGGCTGGGCGAAGGGATTGGCTTTTACCTCATCCTGCTCGGGCTGGGGTTGCCGCCCGGATTCAGCCTGGCGTCCGCGGCAGTGTTTGTGTTGGCTTTCTCCACTATCATTGGTGCGGTGTCTGCCCTGCCGGGCGGGCTGGGCGCTGCCGAGGCGTCCATCGCCGGCATGTTGGTGCTGACTGCCGGGTTGACCGCCCCCCAGGCGTCAGCGGCTGCCCTGCTCATCCGTCTGGCGACGCTCTGGTTTGGGGTGACGCTGGGTCTGCTGGTGTGGGCGTTTTCGCCGGATTTGTTTGCCATTCAAGAAAGGACGACCGATGTGGAAAGTTGAATTTCACTGCCATACCCACCGCTCACCAGATAGCCTGACCCTGCCACGTGACCTGATTGCTGCGGCGCGCACAGCCGGACTGGACCGGGTGATTGTGACCGACCACAACACGCTGCGCGGCGCCCTTGAGGCGCAGGCGCGGGATGAGGAATTGATTATTGTCGGCGAAGAGGTGAAAACCACCTTCGGCGAATTTCTGGCAGCTTTTGTGACTGAAGAAGTGCCGGAAGGTTTGCCGCCGGAGGAAGCCCTGGCAAGGTTGAAGGCGCAGGGGGCGTTTATCAGCGTTTCGCACCCGCACGACGCCTGGCGTTCAGGTTGGACGGCAGCGCAGCTGGAATGGCTGGCGGG
>DFYN01000015.1:326-499 GCA_002383615.1 Anaerolineaceae bacterium UBA4081 | reverse complement strand
CCGCCTTTCAGTACCGCCGATGAACTGCGCGAGGCGGTCAAACAGGGCAGGGTGGTTGGCAAGCTGGCGCCCTGGACGGTGCACTGGCATTCGACGGTGGCGAAAGGGAGGGATAGAGAATAGAGAGCAGAGAAGATCAGTGAACAGTGATCACAAATCACAAATCACAAATC
>DFYN01000015.1:0-231 GCA_002383615.1 Anaerolineaceae bacterium UBA4081 | reverse complement strand
ACCTAATCTTCCTGACAAATATGCAAACCTTGATAGTTGCACAGATTGTATGCTTGATTATTATTTTTCAATCCCTATAATAGATGACATGGGGAAAAATTAAGACACTCTGTGCAACCATTTATGGAGGAATTTATGGCTTCGGAATCTGAAACTTGTGCGCTATGTGAGCAACCGATCAACGGTAAAGTTTGGGAAATTGATGGCATGACATATTGTAGCGCTTGCAGG
>DFYN01000123.1:343-5230 GCA_002383615.1 Anaerolineaceae bacterium UBA4081 | reverse complement strand
CCCGCACAACTGCAATTGCCAGGTACATAATGCCCAGCGTCTGAAAGACCTCCGGCGCCGGCAGGATGAACGGCGCTAAACCCAGCCCAATAAACAGCGCCCCAAAGATGGAACGCACTTCAGTCACCCCGCGTGGATTATCTGCATCCAGCCCGGTGAAATCCTTGATGGCACGCGGCTTGATCAGGGCATATACCCCCGTCGCGATGGTTGCTACTGCGCCAATGACTTTTAGAATGAGTAGAATGTTCATGACAGCGCTTCCTCAGGCGCGCTTGCCGTACCAGAACTTGTGCCAATCATCGCCGCTGGTTTGCAGTGCGATGAAAGTGTACAGCGCACCAGCCCAGAAGCCAAGCGTCATCATCAGCACCACCCAAATCACGGATGGCAGCCAGGCTTTCTCACGGAATACAATCCAGCCCGAAAACAGGGTAAAGCCAACGTATAAATCTACCAGCGACACAATGCCCCACGGATTGGCGATAATTTTAGCGCCATCTTTACTGAAATCACCTACGGTAAAACCATAGAACAACACCACCGACATAGCCAACAAGCCTAACAAAGCAATTACTTTCGCAATTTTCATCATCCGCTCCTAACGCCTGACACTAAAATAGTTCACTACAGAGGTCACTGAGAACACATCGAAATTTGATTAAATATCTCTTCGCGTACTTCGCGCCTTTGCGTTTTTATGTAGTGTAAATTACCGCTTTTTAGGGAACCACGGGAAGAACCCGTTCACCCTCGCCGCGTATTCCGGATAGCCCGGCTTTTTCATCATCGTCTCTTCCAGTAATTTGACGCCAGATACTTTCGTCAGCAAATAGGTCATGATGATCGGGCTGAAGATTGTCCACCAGCCGCCAGCCGAGAGCGCCAGCAGGTAGTAGCCCCACCATTGCGCCGAGTCGCCAAAGTAATTCGGATGACGGGTTAATCCCCACACCCCGCGCTCCATGACCTTGCCGCGATTATCAGGGTTGGAGATGAAGCGCTTCAACTGCGCATCACCCACTGCCTCAAAGAAGAATCCGACTGCCCAGATTGCTACGCCGAGATAATCCAACACGTTCAACGCATTTGTACCGCGCTGCGCTGCCAGTAGAGGCGCAGAGATAATCCACAATAGGATGCCCTGCAGGACGAATACTTTAAAGAATGACCGCCACCACCAGCTGGAACCGTTTTCCTCGCGCCACTTGGCATAGCGGAAATCCTCCGGCTTGCCGGCATTGCGTAGCAGGATATGGATGGACAGGCGTAAGCCCCAGATGGTAACAATAATCACACCCATCCACTTGCGGGCATCCAAGCCTTCCGGCGCCAGGGCAAAATACAGCCAGTTGACCAGCACAAAGCCTGTCCCCCAGAAGATATCCACGATGCCGGCATTTTTCATCACCAGGCTGACCAGCCATAAGACCATCATCATACTCAAAATGGCTGCCAGTGCTATCCCATAAACTTCCAAAAATGACATGCTTACACTCCCTCAGGTGATTTCGTTACTGTTGCAAAGCCCACCACGCCCGGACCTAAATGGACACCCAACGCCGGGTTCAATTCACCTTGAATAAGGTTACCCTGTGGTAATAAGTGGCGCACTTCATCAAATAATTCCTCAGCCCGATCCTTAGCGCCTGAATACAGCATGGCAACCTTTTCGTAAGGACCGAACTCATAAATCAATTCAATCAGCCGCTTCATGGCGCCCTTGCGCGTGCGCACTCGTTCCGCGCTGGAAATGCCGTCATACATTTTGAGGAATGGCTTGATTTGCATCAGGGTTCCCAGGGTGGACATGGCAAAATTCATCCGTCCGGAACGATGGAGGAAATCGAGGGTATCCAACGCTGCAAACACGTGTGTGCGTTTGATTTGGTCCTCAAGTTTGACGAGGATGTCTTTGAGGGGCGTACCCTTCATCACTTCCTGCGCTGCCGTCAGCGCCTGAAAGCCAACGCCCATGGAAAGTTGGCGTGCATCCAGTACAGTGACCGGCACTATCGATGTTTCCTCAGCGGCTTTCTGGGCACTTAGGACCGTAGTGCTCAGCGATTGGGAAATGTGCACCGAAAGGATTTCAGTTGCGCCCTCATTGGCAAGCTGCTCATAGGTCTTCTTAAAGAGGTCAGGTCCAGGTGCGGCAGTGGTGGCAGGCGGTGTAAAGCTCGCCATGCGCTCATAGAACTCTGTGCGGGTCAGGTCAATGCCATCTCGGAAGGATTGGGAACCCACGTTGACAAAAATAGGTACAATCTTAATATGATGGGCTTCCACGACAGCCTGGGGTAAATCACAGGTACTATCAGTCACAATTCGTAAGGTCATGGTCATTTCTCCTAAGACAATATTATCATCATCAATTATGGTTACATAGGGTTTGTATAATGTTTATGCCCCATGCACGCNNATATCTTTGGCGCAAATCTTGATCAATCCTCCGCCTTCAAATATGGGCATCAGATTCCCTGAGAATTTCAGGAACAATCATAAGTCCACAATTCGCAGTTCACTTGTACCGACGTCTTATCTATCATATTTCAGCCGACCTAATGTCGGGAAGTCGGGTTTAGATGCGCACGATTCTGTTCCTCGTCTCTCTTATCACTGCCATAAGCCATACGGCATGTGCCTCCTCCGCAACCNNGGCACCCTTGAAATCCGTGCCGCAGCCGATGGCAGCAATCTGGCGCGTGCGTCTTCGCCGACGGCAGCGAGTGTGACGAATGGACGTTTTCAGCGCTGAGTGTGCGCCCTCTGGCAGTGTTCCAAAACCCACTAAAACAACCCCCGTTCCGGCGGTGGACAGCGCTGGGAATTCCCACGATGGTAGTCAGTGGAATCTTTTTAACCGGCGGCTTGCCCCCNNTGCGTTGGCTACCTTGCTTTCTACCTCGCCATGCTGATATTCTACTGGTTCCCGCTGGCGTTGGACTGGATGCCACTCGGGTATATCTTTGGTGTCATTTTCGTCGCCAGCACCTGGCTTAATGCCACCTCACGCCAACCGACGAGGGCGGCAGCAACCTCAAACGAGCTGTATCAGATATACCCTGGCTTGTAAGGTGGGATTCTATCCCGCCCCTCGTTTGTAAAACCTAATCCTTTATCATAAATAAATATTCTACCAAAAGGCTATTTGCTCTGCATGTGATCAGTGTAATGCTCATATGTGTTCCCCGCGATCACCTGCCAGGGCATCCACTCAGGCGGCATGCCGGGAAAAGCTGCCGGATCGTTCAAAGCGTCCTCGCTCAATCCTTCCAGCTGTTGCAGCATCTCCGCATACGCCATTTCTTCAATTGCCAGCACGACCGCCAGGGTTGTATCCTTGAACTCCCTGTAAATCGTCTGGTTGCGTTCATCCAGCGGTTTTAGCCACAACGGAGACCCTTCCAGCCTCATTGTTTTCACCATATCTGTCATTTCTTGCTCATGCCAGCCAATATGCGCTACCACATCCTTTACGGACCAAATACCACAATAGCCTGCCCGGGTCATCTCTGTCCGCGGGATACGCTCAATTTCCGATAACCAGCGTTGATGAGCCTGGGTAATCAAATCTAGGAAGCGCTGTTTTTCCATTCGTTCAACCATGGCTCAATCCTTTTTCGCCGACACCTGTACGCTGTAAACCGGCACGCCAGACGCTTCTCCGTGGCTGGTACTGCGCGTAACCCGTACATCGCTGAACCCCGCCTGTCGTACCAGGTCCACGTACTCTTGCTCAGGCAGCGCGCCAGAGATGCACTCTGACCAGCCCGCCTTTGAAGTTCGTATCCCCTGCGGCACCGGACCGCCGAACACCATATCGTTAACTTCCAGCCGCCCACCCGGTTTGATTACCCGATAGGCTTCTGCAAACACCTTGCCCTTATCCTCCGCCAGGTTGATGACGCAGTTGGAAATAATCACATCCACGCTGCTATCTTCAACGGGTAGATGCTCGGCAAAGCCATGCCGAAAAGTGACATTGGTGATACCCGCCCGCTTGGCACTGTTGCGCGCCCGCTGCAGCATGGCGGGGGTCATATCCACGCCAATAGCATGCCCGCTCGGACCCGCCCGTTTGGCAGCCAGGAACACATCCAGCCCGCCACCTGAGCCGATATCTAAAACCGTCTCACCCGGTTTTATGCCAGCCATACCAATCGGGTTGCCGCAGCCCAGTGAAAATTCAGCTGCCTCAGCCGGTACTTCTGCCACCTCAGCGTCTGAATAGCCCCCCACCCATTCCACGCTACCTAAAGACTCAAGGGATACCTCACCTGGGCTACAGCAACCGCCGTCAGTGCAACCGCAATCGCACCCGCTCTGTGACAATGCTTTGGCGGAGTAGGCTTGCTGTACCGACTCGCGGGCGGGCACACGCTTGCAACCTGTTAGAACCCACCAGCCGTCCACCTCCCATGTCAGCCGGTTCACCAACCCTGCCATTTCCAGCCAAATGGTCTTGGGATGATCCTCAACCGGGCACACCAGCGTCAACCTGCCAGCAGGCGCCAGGACCGACACCCAATCTTGAATTGCCTTCAGCTCAGCCGGATAAACCCCAAAGATACAATCCACGCCTTGCCTTTCACCAGCAGTGGTGTCCATTGCATTAATAAAAAGATCAATGCCGACTCCCTCGTCTGAAATCGCCATTTCAGGAGTCAGGTATGATTTTTCCACAGCCGTTCTTTTTACATCCTCAGGTATTGAATTCATAATCCCTTTCTATTGGCTCACGTGAGGCTTAAAGAAAACCCACATCACTTTGGAAACATAAATAATATCAGCATTCTTGCAACAATCAAAGGCGACAAGCCGCCCCTCCCGGTCAGGAATGCCCCACACCATCCAGTGCGAAAAAGACCAGTTCAGCGCCATCCC
>DFYN01000123.1:0-313 GCA_002383615.1 Anaerolineaceae bacterium UBA4081 | reverse complement strand
GCACATCAAACAAATCCGAAGGACCGCCCTGGTATGGCACAATCGGGTCAGCGGTGCCATGGAAGGTCATCAACGGCAGGGTACGCTCTGGCTGGCAATCCGTTAGCGGGTCCATGTAAGCAACCGAGACACCCCCGACCGCTGCCCACTGCCGACAGCCGACCGCCCCCTTCAAATCCAAAGGCAAATCCCTCAGGTCTAAATAACCCAAAACCCGCCGTAAGGCGGGGTTATTCTGCCAGGTTGCTGGCGCCGGCATGTGTACGCCGGATGCGTTCGATCAGGTGAAGCACGCGCTCCTCATCCTCATCCG
>DFYN01000111.1 GCA_002383615.1 Anaerolineaceae bacterium UBA4081 | reverse complement strand
TTGAAAATGCCACCCGGCTTGATCAGCCAGGCTGCAAACCAGGCGGTGTTGTTAATGAATATTCTGGCTGGTACTTTCACACACCGGTTTGTAGCTTACACTCAGGATTATGCAGACCATTCTCCATATCTTTGCCAGTACAAACACAAACTCAATGTCATTCCTCCTCCCGTAGATTTACCGTTAACTTCTGCGGATGAAATCCGGAAGTTCAAGGTCACCCATAATCCGGAAGAACACCGCCCGGTCATTGGTATGGCAGCGCGGCTCGCCTCCGAGAAAGGCGTTGAGGTTTTACTGGATGCCATGCCGGCTATTCTGGCGGTGTATCCCAATGCATTAATTTTATTTGCAGGTTCACACACAGGTATTATTGGTGAAGAAGATTACCGTGCCCGGTTGATGCCCATCATCGAGAAGTATGAAGCCTCAGGCAATTGGCGCTTTGTCGGAAACCTGGACCCACAGCAAATGGCGGCGTTCTATCCAAACCTTGACCTCCTGGTTTTGCCCAGCCTGAATTCGACGGAATCATTTGGTTTGGTTCAAATTGAAGCCATGCTGAATGGCGTCCCGTGCATTGCTTCTGACCTACCGGGTGTCCGCCAACCGGTCACAATGCATCATATGGGAAAAATCATTGCCATTGGAGATTCGCATGCTTTGGCAGAAGCGGCGTTGGAGATCCTCAGGCAACCGGAAAGGTTTAAGACTGACTCGGCTGCTATCCGCCAACCCTATCTTCCAGATACGATTGCTGCCGAATATGAAGCCTTATTTGCTGAAATGGCTGACCAGATAAAGGGAAGAGCAGGCAGCCTGCGATGAGCGAACCAAAAGATTTCCTCTGGTTACAGGTAAGGGATTTGCCATATTTTCGTGCATTGTTGCGGGCGGTTGAATCGCGTTTTTATCAGGATTTCCAACTTCAAGCCCCTATCCTGGATTTGGGTTGCGGCGATGGTCATTTTGCCAGCATCACATTTGATCGGAAAATAGATGTGGGGCTTGATCCCTGGGCGGGACCACTCAAGCAGGCAGCTGCACGGGGAAAATATCTGCTGACGGTCCAGAGCAGCGGTGACAAAATGCCATTTGAAGACGCCTCATTCCAGACAGTTATCAGCAACTCGGTATTGGAGCATATTCCAGATTTGGATGCAGTGTTGTTAGAAACAGCCCGTGTGTTGAAACCTGGTGGCATGTTCATTTTTTGCGTCCCCAATCATCAGTTCTTAACCAATCTTTCAATTTCAGGTTTCTTTGACCGCATCGGACTGCGATTTCTCGGGAATGCATACCGGGGGTTTTTCAACAAGATATCCCGTCATTATCATTGTGATTCCCCAGAGGTATGGCAGCCCAGGCTCAAGGCAGCAGGTTTCTCTGTTGAGCGCTACTGGCATTACTTTTCACCACACGCCCTCCATGTTCTGGAATGGGGTCACTATTTTGGATTGCCATCCGTGGTGGCAAAGTGGCTTTTCAAGCGCTGGATACTCGTCCCAACCAAATGGAATTTGAGCGGTGCACTGGCAATCACCCGTCCAAGTTATGACGAGGTTCCTGAAAATCCATCCGGTGCATACACCTTTTATGTCTGCCGTAAAAATTCATCCTCATAATGTGAGTTTCGATGGCTAGCGAATTATCACTCCTGGATTACCTAAAACTTAAAATCCGACACTGGTTGGGAAGAGGACCGGATGTCAACCTGATGTCACTTGAAGAATCGGTTGATGGTGAATTTGAACCGGTCGCTGAAGTGGTCAGGCATAAGGTTGAGCCCACCGAGGTGAAGCATCAACCGGCTTTGTTGCCATGGCGTAGCCTGATTGGTTTGGGAATTGCCATCTTAGGTCAGTTGATGTTTGAACCTCCGGCAACCAATAAATTGGCTGGCGTCATCCTTTATTTTGCTGCAGGTGGCTTCATTATTTGGGCATTGTTACGGGGTGAGCTGGCTCAAACGCTAGTTGACCCGGTTGATGATACCCGTATGCCCTTGAATGTTCACTGGATTTACTTACTTGTTTCCTTGGGTTTCACAGTGATTGCCTTCCTTGCATTTTCTGGTAATNNTTGGCTTTCTGGGTTCCAGATCCAACCCGGCAAAGTATCAAACAAAGATGGCATACCTGGCAGGAATCTGGCTATTCTATCCGAATTACGCGGGAATTATTATTGGCTTTGGTGTTGGTGGCAATTGTGGCGTTCTTCCGTTTCTATGATTTGACCGGAACGCCAGGGGAGATGTTCAGTGACCACGCCGAGAAGCTCTTAGATGTGTCTGATGTCCTCAATGGTCAAACCTCCATTTTCTTTCCACGGAATACGGGTCGAGAAGCACTGCAATTCTATATTACTGCCGCAATTGCGATANNAAATGGGTGGGTTGGGCAGCGTTTTTCCTGGCGGGCATCGCTTATTGGGCTAATGTGATCTCCCGCGTCGGGCTGCGTTTTCCACTATACCCGCTTTTTGTCGCTCCCACGCTTTACTTCTTAATTCGCGGACTCCGGCGGAGGTGCCGCAATGACTTCATCTGGGCAGGTATTGCGCTTGGTATTGGCTTACATGGGTACAGCGCTATCAGGATACTGCCTTTTGTAGTTGTGATTGGGGTTGGACTTTACCTACTGCATGTCCAATCGCGCGGAAATCGTAAAGAAGCGCTTGCTGGTTTGTTGATATTAGCGCTGGCTGCATTCGTTTTATTCCTTCCGCTTTTTCGCTACATATTATCTGACCCAGAAATGTTTGGTTATCGCGCATTTAGCCGGCTGGGAACATCTGAGCGTCAATTACCCGGACCGGCGATATTGATTTTCCTTCAAAACCTGTGGCGTGCAGAGGTAATGCCATTTGTGGACAACGGTAATATTTGGGTGCATTCCATCCCATACCGCCCGGCATTGGATGTCATTAGCGCAGTGTTATATTTTATTGGCTCACTCACCGTGTTGGTGCGCTACATTCGAAACAGGCGCTGGGAGGATGTGTTCCTCCTGGTGTCCGTGCCATTGTTAATGCTGCCTTCCATTTTATCCCTGGCGTTTCCAGAGGAAAACCCGTCACTCAACCGCACAGGTGGGGCAATTGTTCCAGTCTTCATCCTGGCTGCTATCGGTTTTGAAGCGATTATCCAGTCCATCCGGCAACGAGTTCCAGGGCGGGGCGGAAAAGCGTTTGCAGCGGGACTGGTGATTGTCCTGGGTTTTACTTCCATGAGTTCAAATTACGACCTTGTTTTCCGCCAATACAAACAGCAATTTCTATCAGGTGCATGGAATTCATCTGATATGGGAAGGGTTATCCGTGGTTTTAGCGAGTCGGTGGGCAGTCCTGATACCGCTCACGTGGTTCCATATCCTTATTGGGTGGACACTCGGCTGGTTGGTATCAACGCGGGATATCCGTTGACAGATTATGCAATGTGGTCTTCGTCATTTCCAGACACTTTTCAAGAAACTCGGGCACAATTATTTATACTCAACCCGGCGGATACAGATAGTTTGACAAGCCTTCAAACCTATTACCCTAAGGGTAAATTAACCATATTTGATTCCCCGCGTGAAGGTAAAGATTTCTTGATCTATTTTGTGCCTGCGCAAGTCCCATGAGACCACCGGAGGGAGATTAACCCGGGTATGACGAATTTACCTGTTGAAACTGTGAGAAAACCAACCCAACCCTCAGACCGATTTGGTTGGATTTGGGACGTGTTATTGGTGGTTATTTTGCTGGGTGGGGCATACTTCCGATTTGTCGGTTTTCAATGGGATGAAACCCAGCATTTGCACCCCGACGAACGCTTCCTGACTATGGTAGAAACGGGGATTTCACCGGTTGATTCCCTTTCAGAGTATTTCGATACCGCTCGTTCCAGCCTGAACCCCGCAAATTCGGGCAATACTTTTTATGTATATGGTACTTTGCCTTTATTCATGGTGAGGTACGTCGCTGAATGGATTGGCATGACTGGCTATGACCAGGTGAACCTGGTCGGTCGATTCTTCTCTGCCATGATGGATTTGCTGACTGTCTTGTTGGTGTATTTAACTGTTCTGCGCTTGTACAAAAACCCTCGCATGGGAATACTGGCTGCTGCACTGATGGCGGTGGCTGTGCAACCCATCCAGCAGTCCCACTTCTTTACAACGGATAATTTTGTTACTTTCTTTGTCATGCTGACGGTGTTCTTTGGTATTGTCGTTGCTACACAAAAACCCCGCCCCTTAAGTGAAAAATCCCTCGACCAACCTCCATTAAGCTGGATTCGTTATAACTGGCGGACTTTCACCCCATATGCTTTCTTTGGGTTTGCGCTGGGGTGCGCCATGGCGAGCAAAGTCAGCGCTGCGCCAGTGGCTTTGCTGTTGCCCTTGGCAGCCCTGATTTATTACCTAAACCTGTCGGCTGAAGATCGGGATGGCTATGTTTGGGTGCTCTGGCGTAACTTGATTCTGGCAGGGATGGTTGCATTCCTGGTATTTAGAGTGTTTCAACCTTATGCTTTCAATGGACCGGGTTTCTTCGGATTGAGCCTAAATCAACAATGGATTGGAAACCTGCGGGAACTTTCCAACCTGAGTGGGGGTGACGTCGACTTTCCACCTGCATTGCAATGGGCACGGCGTCCGCTGACTTTTGCCTGGTCCAACATGGTTACCTGGGGAATGGGTTTGCCGCTGGGTATATTGGCTTGGGTTGGATTCTTGTGGATGGGGTGGCGCATCCTGCACGGAGAGTGGAAACAGCATCTACTCCTTTGGTCGTGGACCGGTGCTTATTTCTTATGGCAATCAGTCAATTTTACAAGGGCAATGAGATATCAACTGCCGATATATCCCTCGCTGATAGTTATTGCTGCCTGGTTTGCCTGGTGGTTATGGGATAAGGCAGATAAAGCAGCGGTTCGCCGTGCATTATGGAAAACGTTGACGGTAATTCTCGCCGCATCGGTATTGGTCGCCAGCGGGTTATGGGCTTATGCCTTCACTCGCATTTACACCCGACCCCATACACGCATTGAAGCCAGCCGATGGATTTATGAGAACGTACCCGGACCAATCAACCTGAAGATACACTCGGGTGAGACTGAANNACCGAAACAATCGGGATGGGTGGGGGAAGTGTCTCTTCCTAATGTAACTTTGCAATCCTCAGATGGTTTGGTCTTGCCAGTGAATCTGAGGGTTGAGTTGCTGGATGAGCAGCAGACTATCTTGGGTGATGGCAGACTTGCGCTGACAGAACCCGGTCAACGGATATCGACCACTCTGGCATTGTCACCCACCATAACTTTGGATGGAACGGAAACGTATGCGCTGCGTTTTTCCGTTGATGCACCGGCAAGCCTGGTCAGCCTGGACGGACAGGTTTCGCTGGATATTCACGAAGTTGCTGGTATTCAGGCGCTACCGGTAGCCAACCTGACTCTGGCTGAAGGGCAACCGCAAGTCTTCAATTTCACATCCTCTGTAAGCGGAGAGGTCGGTTATGTCCGTTTACCGACTTTGGTTGACGCATCTGTTCCAGATATGACTCAAGTATTTGTCATGACCCTGGTTGACTACTCTGACATTGGCGTTTCACCGATATTCACTCCGGAAATAACGTTGCCCGTAAGACCTGGCGAGACTTTGCCGGTAATGCGTTTTGAGCCGCAGGTCAGCCTGATAAAAGGGCATGAATACGCTTTATCCATTGAAACACGCGGTCCGGTTCAATTTACGCTTCAAGGTGATGTTGAAATATTGCTCGGGGGTGATTACGTCTCGCAGATTTTACCTCCGGTGAGCCACTTAATCGATACAATACACCCCTATCAGACCGTCATTTTCCCGAAAACCAGCGGACTCCTTTCCAGTGTGACCATTCCCCACCTGGTAGAAGCAGGGGTAGCAGGGGAATCGCGGGAAACCATTCGCCTGACCTTGACGGCTGCTGAAGATAATCAGACTGTTTTGGCGCAGTCTTCCATCCGTGCTGATTTTCGACCAACGGATGATGCCCGCGGTGAAACCTATGAGTTTTTATTCTCGCAACCAGTCAATGTTATCCAGGGAAATCAATACCTTCTTACGATTGAACTTCAAGGCGCTGGCGCAGTGGCGTTACGCGGTTCTGCACCTGCCAATGAATCCACCTGGGATGATGGGCTGCCGTTAAGGTTGGATGGGTATGATGCGTACGGTGGTTTGTATCAGCGTGACCTGGTCTTTGAAATGTATTGGGATGACAACCCCGAGAAGTTGGAACGATTTGTATCCACCCTTGACCAGGCTGATTACCTGTTTATTAGCAGCAACCGCCAATGGGGAACGACCATCCGTGTGCCCGAACGTTACCCGCTGACGTCTGAATACTACCGCTTGCTGGTAGGTTGTCCGGAGGATGCCGACCTATTTGCCTGTTATGCTGACGCCCAGCCAGGTCAAGTTAATGAACAACTGGGATTTGAGCTAGTTAAGGTATTCCAGGGCAGCCCCAATCTTGGTAATTGGACGTTTAACACACAATATGCAGAAGAAGCATTCACGGTTTACGATAATCCGAAAGTAATGATATTCAAGAAAACTCAGGATTTTGATATCAACACCGTTAAGTCGCTTCTTTCGGCAGTTGACTTGACTGAGGTGATACACCTCACACCCCTTCAAGCAAGCGAACGCAAGCATGCCACTTTGATGCTGGATGCATCCCGCCGGGAAACCGAACAAGCGGGCGGTACCTGGTCGCAAATTTTTGATACGAATGCACTTTACAATCAACATCCCTGGATGGCAGTAGCATTGTGGTACCTGGTGGTGACATTGTTAGGCTGGGTGGTCTACCCGATGGTGCGATTAGGTTTTGGCGGATTAAAAGACAAGGGTTTTCCGCTCACAAAATTAGTTGGTTTGCTGCTCCTTGCCTGGCTGACCTGGCTGGCTGGGTCGGCGCAAATACCTGTGACGCGTTTGACAATCTCAGGCGCGGTTTTATTGCTGATTTTGGCTAACGGATGGTTATTCTGGCGTTACCGCTCAGANNCTCATCCGCTTTGGCAATCCAGACTTATGGCATCCCTGGAAGGGCGGCGAAAAGCCAATGGACTTTTCGTATTTCAATGCGGTTTTGAAAAGCACAACTTTTCCGCCCTATGATCCCTGGTTTGCCGGCGGTTACATTAACTACTATTACTACGGTTTTGTCATTGTAAGTGTCCTGGTTAAGTGGTTGGGAATCGTCCCGGCAATTGCATATAACATTGTCATTCCAGGCATGTTTATGACCGGTGCTCTAGGTGCATTCTCATTTGGATGGAATATCCTGCACTTGACCCGTAAGGGAGAAGCGCACAGTGAGTTCCAAGTTTCACCTTTGGGGGCAGGCTTAATGAGCGCTTTTGCCCTCATGGTGATTGGCAATCTCGGTTCTGTACGAATGATTTGGCAGGGCTTCCAAAAACTGGCAGCGCCCGGCGGGTTGATTGAAAACGCCAATATCATACAAGGCGTCATTTGGTTTGTGAAAGGTGTTGGACAATACTTCCAGGGTGCACATTTACCATATGCCGTGGGCGATTGGTACTGGATCCCCAGCAGGGTAATGCCGGCTGAACCTATCACTGAATTTCCATTCTTCACATACATCTATGCCGACTTGCATGCGCACCTCTTGGCACTGCCCATCACAATTTTGGTGTTGGTTTGGTCGTTGTCTATGCTGGCGGGCAAGTGGTCATGGCAACGTGAAGGCAGACAATGGGATTGGTTGCGCATCGCAGTCACGTTTGGTTTAGGCGGACTGGTTATCGGCGCTTTACGCCTTACCAATACCTGGGATTTACCTGTCTACCTCGTCCTTGCCATGCTGGCTACTGGGTATACTGTTCTCCGGTATGGGCAACCCGTCAAACAAATATGCCAGGTATCTGCTGGATGGCAGCGGGCTCTGATGGCATTGGCAGCAATGTCGGCGCTGGCTGGTCTGGCATTTGTTATGTATGCACCTTACGGACAGTGGTATATCCAGGGGTACAACGCGTTGGATTGGTGGACCGGCACACGCACACCTATGAAATCCTATACAACCCATTGGGGTTTATTCCTCTTTATTTTGTTGACCTGGTTGGTATGGGAACTAAGGGAGTGGTCTGCCAACTTACCGGCTACTGTGCTGCTAAGGTTAAAGCCTTATCGCATGTTAATTTACACCCTCCTAATAGCAATGGTTTTACTGTGCATCCTCCTACTGGTAATTGGCGTCAGTATCGCCTGGGTGGTACTCCTGGTGGGNNGTCTTATTTATGGTTGGAACAGGAATGGCGCTCACATTAGCCGTCGAGTTGGTGGTCCTGGCGGGCGATATCGGCAGGATGAATACGGTGTTTAAGTTCTACATTCAAGCCTGGTCGCTGTTAGGGCTTTCCGCCGCTGCAGGGTTGTGCTGGCTGCTGCCAGCGGTATGGGAGCGCTGGTCCACGCGTTGGGCTAACCTCTGGCAAATAGGCTTGATTCTGCTTGTTTTTGGCGCTGCCTTGTTTCCCGTCCTGGGAGGTGCAGATAAAATTCGCGACCGAATGGTTGCGGGCGATAAACCCGGTTTGGACGGGTTGGCATTTATGACCAACGCTAAATATTACGATATGGATAAGGAATTGGACTTATCGATTGATTACCGCGGTATTCGTTGGATGCAGGAGAATGTGCAGGGCTCACCGGTGATTGTGGAAGCCAATACAGTGGAATACAAATGGGGCAGTCGATATACGATCTATACCGGTTTGCCTGGCGTGGTTGGGTGGAATTGGCATCAACGCCAGCAGCGAGGCTCGGTGGTGCCTTCGGAATGGGTGCAGAACCGAGTGGATGAAATTGGACGATTTTATAATTCTACTGACCGAACCGAAACGCTTTCATTCCTGTCCCGGTATAATGTGAAGTACATCATTGTTGGAGAGCTGGAGCAAGCCTATTATTCTGCCGAAGGTTTGGCAAAGTTCACAAACTGGAATGGTGAGCTCTGGACCTCGGTGTACTCAGACGGACCGTTGACGATTTACAAAGTGATATCTGATTAACCGGAGAATAACTTGCTGTCATTTTTACTCTGGTACATTTTAGTTACCCTACTTGGCTGGATCGCCTTCCCGCTGGCATATCGCCTGCTGCCCGGGCTACCAGACCGCGGCTATTCTTTGTCGCGTGCCCTTGGATTGTTGGTGTGGGGTTTTCTATTCTGGCTGCTTGGCTCATTTGGGTTAGTTAGCAATGACATTGGTGGGCAATTGGTTGTCCTGGGGTTGGTATTGGTGGGAAGCGCGTGGTTTCTGGTCAAGAACTGGGACCAGGTTTGGAAATGGGTCAGGAACCATGGCAAGGTTATCCTTTGGACGGAAATCGTGTTTTTGGCAGCCTTTGGCATCTGGACGATAGTCCGGGCAGCCAATCCAGATATTGTTGGAACGGAAAAACCGATGGAATTGGCATTTATCAATTCCATCTTGCGTTCACCAGGATTTCCACCAAATGACCCCTGGTTATCCGGGTACGCGATTTCTTATTACTACTTTGGGTATGTCTTGGTTGCCATGCTCATCCGCATGAGCGGAGTGGCAAGCGGTGTGGGGTTTAATCTGGCGGTGGCATTGTGGTTCGGGTTGACGGCAGTTTCTGCTTACGGCATATTACACAACCTTCTCACAAAGCGCTGGCATGGTCTAAACCTGGGTGAGCGCGCCTGGGCGCTTCTGGCTCCTATGTTTGTACTGGTTTTTAGTAATCTGGAAGGCGTATTTGAATTCTTCCATGCTCGTGGAATCGGCTGGTCCAGGGGCGCAGATGGTATGCTGCAATCGCCTTTTTGGACCTGGCTCAATTTACAGGAGCTGAACAAAGCGCCGGCTGAACCATTTTCCTGGATCCCCAATCGTCCGACTGGCATCCTCTGGTGGCGGGCTTCCCGCGTCTTGTCGGATTACGATTTGAATGGCGGATGGCGGGAAGTCATCGACGAGTTCCCGTTTTTCTCGTACCTGCTGGCTGACTTACACCCGCACGTACTGGGTATGCCATTTGTGCTGCTGGCGATTGGTCTGGCGTTGAATTTTTATTACCAGGCAGAAGAGCATCCACTTTACACTCCCTCCTGGCACAGATGGATAACTTCTTTGGATTTTTGGTGTGCGGGAATTATCCTGGGGAGTTTAGGATTTTTCAATACCTGGGATTTTCCGATTTATGTCGGATTGCTGGCAGCGGTTCAAGTACTGATTCGGTACCGGACACTTGGTTGGGGCTGGCAAAGGTTAAAAGAGTTTATCGTCCTGTCTTTTTTCCTGGTTATTGCCGGCATCCTCATCTACTTACCGTTCTACCTTGGCTTTTCATCCCAGGCGGGTGGTCTTGTGCCAAGTTTGTCCTTCTTCACAAGGGGAGTTCATTTTTGGATCATGTTTGGTGGTCTGCTTATCCCNNGTTTGGCAGCCTGGTGGTCGGCGGTTTATGGCTGCTATCCTTCGGAGTTGGGGCGATATTAATTTACGGTCAAAAATTTAGTTTAAGCGCTAACGGAAGTGGTTTTCTGTCAGCGATATCAGTCAAGTGGGCAGAGGCTGCCAACGGCTTGATTGGATTGCAGGGTAATCCCCAGGTTAACTTGCTAATTCCTGGCGCAATGGCTAACCGGCTTGCTTCGCCTGGTACCTGGCTGACCCTGTTAGCGCTGTTAGTTTTAGTTTGGGGCAGCCTGGCTTATCGTGGCAAAATGCAGTCAAGCAACTCAAGCAATGCTGTTTCAGAAGTCGATTCAGGTAAGGGATTTGTACTGTTATTAGTGCTGCTTGGAGCCGGTCTGGCGCTGGTTCCGGAATTCTTCTACCTGCGCGACCAATTTGGCTGGCGCATGAACACTATTTTCAAATTCTATTTCCAGACCTGGATATTATGGGGTATGGCAGCTGCATTTGCCAGCGCAGTTTTAATACAAGAAAGCCGCCGAGGGAAAGCCATTATTTGGGGAGTAATGTGCTTAGTCATGGTGGGCATGTTAGCTTATCCCGTCATCGCGTTACGTGATAAGACGAATGACTTTAAACCACCCCGATTCACCCTGGATGGGACCGCCTACACTCAAGACTATTGGGCTGATGATGCGAGTGCAATTCAATGGTTGGCTCAAGCGCCGCTAGGTGTGGTTGCAGAGGCAGTGTCCAAAGATGGCGGTTCATATTCAACTTATGGCAGAGTGGCAACCTTTTCCGGTCAACCCATAGTGCTAGGATGGATATTCCATGAGAGCCAGTGGCGCGGCGGCACAAAGGAAGTCGGGAGCCGTAAAGAAGATATGCAGACTCTGTATCAGACGGGCGACTGGCAACAGGCTTTGCCGATTATCCAACAGTATCAAATTCGATATATCTACGTAGGTGGGCAGGAACGGATTGAATACGCTGTGGATGAGAGCAAGTTTCAGCAGCATCTGGCAGTTGTGTTTCAAAATCAGGGCGTAACCATTTATTATGTCAATGACTCTTTGCTGGTAAATCAATCTGGAATTGGGATAACACCTTGAAAAAAGAACCCATCCGAGTTGAACATTGCCTGTATGGATTGGCGTTTTTAATTGCGTTGATCATACGATTTTGGCATTTAGGGGTATTGCCGCTTTCAGACTCTGAGGCATCCCTGGCGTTAAGGGCGTTAAACCTGGCGAATGGCTTTCCTGAATCTCTATCAGCGGAAGCCCTTTATGGTTTGGTTACTGGTGCGTTGATGGCATTATTTAGTGGTTCCAACCTGATTGCCAGATTTCTTCCGGCTTTTATTGGTAGCCTATTAATCATTGCGCCTGCGATGTATCGGAACACCCTTGGAAAAACGACAGCGATTATTCTTGCCTTTTGGTTGGCTTTTGAACCCGGGTTGGTTGCAATATCAAGAGAAGCGAATTCAACGATTTTGGCGATATCGTTTGCTGTCTTGACGGGTGGATTTTATGTTCTCCGAAAACCAACCTGGGCAGGCGTAGGTCTAGCGCTATTCCTCCTCAGTGGACCAGATGTATGGCATGGATTGATTTTATTCGGCTTAATTGCTGCTTTCCGTTTTGCTTTTTTGGCGGGTTTGGATAAGCACGCTGAATTCCCTCAACAGTTGGAAGAATTGAAACCGCCTTTCAATTGGCGAAAAGTTTGGATTATGGCTGCTTTGACTATTATCGTCATTGGCACATTACTATTTACCATACCGAAAGGGATCAGTGCAGCAGCCCTTAGTCTGCCTGTATATATTAGCGGATGGGCAGTTGTCCCTCAATTCAATGTAAGCATTGGTCTGCTTGGATTGGGTTTGACTGCTTTGCCTGGGCTCATTTTAGCGATATGGCAATTCATCGTTGGTTGGAACAAGCATCATCAGCTGGATAAACTACTGGGAGTCAGCTGGGCGTTTGCAGTTATTCTGGCGGTGTTTTACCCTGGTCGTACGATGGCTCACTTTGCCTGGTCACTCCTTCCAATGGCTGCCCTGGCATCAAGGCGTTTGGATGGATTGTGGCGTAAATTCGGGCATGTGAATCCACCGGACCTCATCCAGGCTATCACGACCATTGCCGGTGGGATATTCCTTTGGCTCTCGCTGCTAAACTTGAGTTTGCAACCCATTAACCTCGCAGATGATATTGCAAGGTTAAAGTTGGCTGTTTTTGTGGTTGGGTTGNNGCAGCGGTGCGAGGGAACCAACTGGGGCTGGGTGTGCTTTTGTCAATGTTCTTAATTGCAACATCATGGCGGGCATCTGGGAACGGAACTCACCCTGATGCTGAGATTTGGCGAACGACCAGTCCTCAAAATGAACCAGTATTACTGGCGCTGGTTGAATCTGCTGGTGAGTGGACGACGGGCAACAACCANNACCAAAATGCGGTTCAGTACGCGCTGGGTGTAAATGCTGATAGCCAACAAGTTGCAATCTTGACTGACCTGGATGCCGAACCAATCTTAAAATCATCATATCGCGGGGAAGATATCATTTGGCTAAGTGAACCTGACTGGCAGGCGATGACTGGCAGGGATTGGTTGCGGTGGGTTGCATTTCGGGATGTCCCTCTGAAAGTGACCCAAACCTATATTTTCTGGCTGCGGTCAGACGCGTTTCCTCAGCCAGGCGGATTTAAGGATTAATGTTGGAAGCAACCTATCGGGTTCGGAAACGCAATAAAGTAGGTCAGTACCTATTGAGCCGATTTGGGCGATTGGTTTACTCGCTTTTTGCACGACCAGTAGTGGAAGGAATTGAAAACGTACCCCCAGTTGGTCCATATATTATTGTCTTCAACCATTTATCCATTTTTGAACCGCCTTTTGTATTAACTCATTGGCCGTCATTAACAGTACCGCTTGGCGCTGCCGAAGTATGGAAAGAGAAAGACAAAACCTTGCTGGCGCATATGTGGGGTGGTATTCCGATAGACCGGGATAATTACCATCGTGAACCATTGAATCAGGTTGTGGCTGCCTTAAGGGCAGGTTACCCGGTTGTTATGGCGCCGGAGGGGAGAATTTCACGTGTGCCTGGACTTCGGCGCGGGAAATTGGGTTTAGCTTTAGTATTGGAACAATTCAATGTTCCTGTGGTTCCAGTGGGTGTGGTTGGGTCTACCAGCGATTTTCTTATTCAGGCAATAAAATTTAAACGCCCTGAAATCAAAATGGTTATTGGTAAGCCATTTTCAATTGTTTTCCCCCAGATTGTGGCAGGAAACCGCAAACAAGCCTATCAACGTGTCGTGGATGAGGTTATGGCGCATATTGCCTTGATTCTGCCAGAGACGTATCGGGGCGAGTATGCCAATTATCAGACATATTTATCGGAGGCTGCATGACCTTGCCAGACATAATTGCAATCGACGGACCGGCATCTTCTGGAAAATCAACGGTTGGTTATCTGGTTGCAAAACGATTAGATTACCTCTTTTTTGACACGGGTATTATGTACAGGGCTGCAACCCTGGCAGCGTTGACTCGATTAGGAAGAGTTGATCAAGAACAAGATGTCGTAAAGCTTGCGCAAAATCTTGATATTGATATCCTTCCTCCTTCCATAGCAGATACGCGCCTGGCAGATATTATCCTGGATGGTGAGGATATCACCTGGCAAGTGCGGACACGGGAAGTGGATGCAAATGTTTCTGTGGTGTCAGCCTATAAGGGTGTTCGGGACGCTATGACCAGCCAGCAACGCCGAATTGGGATGAAGGGGCGGGTTGTCATGGTCGGCAGGGATATTGGCACGGTTGTCCTGCCGGAAGCAAGATTAAAGGTATACCTGGACGCGAGCGTTGAAGAACGCGCCCGTCGGCGGTATGCGGAGCTTGTCGCAAGAGGGGAGGATGTCTCCTATATTAAGATATTAGAGGACATGAAGAAAAGAGACGAGTATGATTCCAATCGACTCATTGCTCCATTAAAGCCGGCAGTGGATGCGGTTGTCTTGCGGACGGACGGCATGTCTGTTGAGCAGGTGGTTGATGCGATTGTGTTTTTGTCTGAAGCCTGCTGACGGTTTGAGGAAGGTGTTGGGTAATGCGAACCAATTATTTGGACGGCGATGATTGATTCCCTCGAGAAATCGATTGATTGTCGCCTCACTTGACCTCGATATTCGGTTAGATCCGTGAGATTCGGTCGAAGAGATTAAGTACGAAAATGGTGTGATA
>DFYN01000024.1:2333-4575 GCA_002383615.1 Anaerolineaceae bacterium UBA4081 | reverse complement strand
GGGACCCTTGGTGCTTGCATTTGTTTCTTCCTATTTAATTCACCCCTTTGCTTAGATGATCACAAATAAATTAAAAATCCCCTGGCAAGGGACGGTGACGCTTATCTATCTGATACTCCTTCTTTCATTTATCGGTCTACTTGCATGGGGTGGAATTTCACTACTTGACCAGGTCCAATCCCTGATTTCATTCCTTGAACGGACAGTGGCAAATATTCCCACTTTCTTCAACAATTTAGCGGTTACCCCCCTGGTTCTGGGACCTTTCCAAATTGATTTGACCCATCTAAATATGTCGACGGTCGGAGAGCAATTATTAGGAATAGTCCAACCTCTGTTAACTCAGGTGGGTAGTTTGGTAGGCAGCGTCGCTTCATCAACGGCTTCAGTGATTGGCTGGATATTCTTCTGCATGATTGTGTCTTATTTTGTCCTGGTGGAAACAGGCGGCGCTCGTGAACGCATTTTGAATTTTCAATTACCTGGCTATCAAGCNNTAATCATTGTTATCACCATGTTGGTTTATACGGCGCTGCTCGGGGGCATGGGCGTTCGGTTCTTCATTGGGTTAGCTTTGCTTGCGTGTGCTGCCCGGTTTGTACCCTATGTAGGTCCCTTTGTTGCGTGGACAACCTATGGGCTGGTCGCATTTTTTCAAGGCACGACGCTATTTGGTATGCAACCGTTGACTTACGCCCTGGTGGTTATCGCTTTTGCCCTTGTGATTGATAACGTCATTGACCAGTTTGTATCACCACGCATCATGGCGGATGCCTTAAAGGTGCATCCTGCCGCTTTGTTGGTGGCGGTCCTGATTGGCGCCAGCCTGTTTGGTGTGATTGGGGTGTTATTTGCCGGTCCGGTGTTAGCTTCCCTTCAACTTATATTTAGGTATGTCATGCGAAAATTGCTGGACCAGGATCCTTGGGAAGGGCATGTGGGTTCTCCCGCACCAATTTCACTTCGTGCCCAGGTTCGCGAAGTATGGCAAAAGGTGATAGCTTTTTTCAAACGTTCTAAACCAGTAAAAAAGTGAGCACACCCTTAGACCAGCAGAGATTTTCCCTCACGCACGCAGTCATTCGCCCGACCTTACCCAAGGACACGACTGGCGCATTACGTCTCTGCTCACAAATCTGGGACGGGGACGACTATATCCCTTATGTATGGAATGATTGGATGCAGGAACATAGCCGCCCGGATATGGACCGCTGAACTTGGGGGCGAGGTGGCTGGCTTTGTTCGCCTTGATTGCCAGTCTCCAGATTGCTGCTTGGATTTTGGGAGGAGTGGGAAGGACGGACGGGCTTATTCATNNCCATGATGCTTTCGTGCTGGATTGCCGACGTTTGGCAGCAGAAAAGCATGCTGATTACCTGGGATGGAATATTCCATTGGTATCCATTTCTCAAGAACGAGCCCAGGCATGCGGTTTCTCAGTATTGGAGGGTGAGAAATTAGAATACTTATATGAGAAATCAGGCATGGCGTCAGAGTAGTTTTTATGAGATAATTGATTAAAACTGAAAGGAATTTATAAAATGGCAAAAGATATTGAACCGAAGGCAGAGACCATCGCCGAAACAGAGAATTACCTGGTATGGCGTGCGGAAGAACCAGATGGAGAAACCACGTACCATTTGGAACTCAATAACGTAACCATCCATTTCTTTACCGAAGAATGGGAAGAGTTTAAGGAACTCGCAGCATTATTGCTCAAAGCATAGGGAATAGGAATAATATAGCTCCATCACCGGATGGAGGTTTTGTGTTTCTAATAGCGACCGCGAATGTGTTTGCCTTCAGGCGTGGAAGGTAGCTCTACCTCTGTGGCAATCCTGATGTGCACCGCACAGGCTTTGTATTCGGGTATTTTTGCCACGGGGTCCACCACGTCATTGGTCAGTAAATTCGCTGCGGCTTCGTAAAAATGGAAGGGGATAAACACCACCCCAGGGGTTGTTTTCTGGGTGACCGTCGCACGCAAAACCAGGGTACCTCGCCGTGAGGATACACGGACGGGGTCACCATCCTTGACCCCCAGACTGGCAGCGTCAGTAGGGTTGATCTCCACCAGGGCGCGCGGAAAGAGGTCATTCAGGTGCGAGTGGCGGGTCATTGATCCGCCATGCCAATGTTCCAATACACGTCCCGTGGTTAGTATGAAGGGGTACTCTTCATCAGGCATCTCGGCTGATGGGCTGTATTCCAGAGGGTGGAATTTGCCTCGTCCCCGCGGGAA
>DFYN01000024.1:0-2326 GCA_002383615.1 Anaerolineaceae bacterium UBA4081 | reverse complement strand
CCATTTCCTCCAGAACTTCGCTGGGATGGTGATAATCCCAATAAGCGGATGACGGGCGGGCAAGCCGTTTTTCAATTCGGTGTGCCAGGTCGCAAAGAATCTGCCAATCCGGTCGGGCTTGACCTCGCGGTGAAATTGCCTGTCGCACCAACTGGACACGGCGGTCGGTGTTGGTAAATGTCCCATCTTTTTCTGCCCAAGAAGTAGCAGGCAAGAAAACGTCTGCAAAGGCACCCGACTCATTGATAAACAAGTCCTGGGCAGCCAGGAATTCCAACGCTTCCATTTTTTCGCGGGTGTGGTTGAGGTTGGGTTCTGACATCATTGGATTCTCGCCCATGATGAACAGTGAGCGCACACCGCCTTCGCCAACTGCTCCCATAATTTCTGTGGTTGTCAATCCAAGCCTGCGGTCTAATCCGCCCGGTTCGACATGCCAGGCGTCCTCAAATTTTCTAGCGATGGCTTCTTCATCCACCCGCTGATATCCGGGGTAATGCCAGGGCATTGCGCCAGAGTCTGAGGCTCCCTGGACATTATTTTGACCCCTCAACGGGTTAAGCCCCGTGCCACGCCGACCGATTTGACCGGTCAGCAGCGCAAGGTTGATGAGTGACAGGGCGTTGGCTGTGCCGTGTGAATGTTCAGGGATGCCTAATGCCCAATAGATGGCAGCATTCCGGGCGGTGGCATACATGCGGGCTGCTTCAACAATTAAGTGCCGGTCGACGCCGGAAATGGTCTCAGCATACTCCGGCGTGAATTTCTCCATCGACGCTGCAAATTCTTCATATCCTTCCGTGCGCGCTTCAACAAACTCCCGGTTAACTAAACCCTCTTTGATGATGACATGCGCCATGGCGGAAAACACGGCGACATCAGTGCCGGGTTTTTCGGGCAGCCAGAGCGTGGCGTAATTGACCATTTCTATCCGGCGGGGATCCACCACAATCAAGCGGGCGCCATGCTTCTCAACGGCTGCTTTCATTTGCAGGGCAATGATGGGATGGTTTTCTGTGACGTTCGAACCCGTTACGATGAAAACATCGCTTTCCACTACCTCAGCAGCAGTATTGCTCATCGCCATGGAACCGACTGCCATTTGCAAGGCGACCACGCTGCCGGCATGGCACAGGCGGGTACAGTGGTCAATGTTGTTGGTTCGAAAGAGCGAGCGGATGAGTTTCTGTAATAGGTAATTGTCCTCATTGGTCGCTTTGGCGCTGCTATAGGCTGCCATAGCGCTTGGTCCATCGCGGCGGTAGATTTCAACCATCCGGTCAGCAGTGTAGTCCAGGGCTTCATCCCAAGAGACCTCACGCCATTCGCTGCGGTCAAATGCCTGGCTGCGCTGTCCGGGCTTTTGAGGAATTTTGCGGATTAGCGGGGTGGTGACACGAGCCGGGCTGTAGATGTAGTCGTAACCGAAACGACCTTTGACGCATAAATTGCCGTGGTTAACCACAGCGTTGTGGGGGGAAGTCACCCGGTAAATAAAATCGCCATGCAGGTGAAGTTGCAACTTGCAACCTACACCGCAATATGGACAGATGGTTGTGACAATTCGGTCAGCTTTCATATTAAGCCTCCCTATCCGGTCGTTCAGTACGGCGTTTTTTGTGGCGTCCTTCACTGCGGGTCATGGCGTTGATTTCATCAGGTTCATAGCCTGTCTCCAGCAACCATTGACGCTTGGGTTTGAGCGCACCGGTTGGACAGACTCCCACACACTGACCGCAAAAGACGCAGGTGGTTAGTTGCAGCGGTAAATGGAAGAATGTGTCGATTTGGGTCTGGTAGCCGCGACCGCTGAAATTGATCGCGAAGGTATATTGGGCATCCTCTGCACAGACTTGGACACACCGCCAGCACAGAATGCATTTGGAATAATCACGGATGTACATCGGGTTGTCGTCAAGTATGGGACTCTTGCGCGACTGCCCATCTGCGAAACGGTTCCGGTCTGCATGGTAATCTACCATTTGGTCAAGTATCTCCGGTGAATCACTCAGGTCCACGCTGGCGGATAGCATCTCCAGGATGGTTCGGCGGGCACGTTCCACACGCTCTGAACGGGTTTGAACGACCATGCCCTCGCTGACTTTTGCAACACAGGCAGGCACCAGGACGCGCGACCCTTGCACTTCAACCACGCACATCCGGCACAGGGCATTGGCTGTGCAAGCTTCATGAAGACAAATGGTGGGGATATGAATCCCGTTTAATTCGGCTGCCTTCAAGATGGTCAGGTCAGGCGGACAAGTGACCATTTGGTTGTCTATCGTAAAGGAAACAGTAGAGGTATCCATATTGGCTTTTTACCTCT
>DFYN01000072.1:2898-8401 GCA_002383615.1 Anaerolineaceae bacterium UBA4081 | reverse complement strand
GCGGCGGCTTTGGAAGGCGGCGCGGTATTGCAGCAGGCGAGGTGATGGCGTCGTAGTCCGGTCAGTCCAGTAGTTTTGGATGAACCCTATTAATGCCCGATTTTCACCAGTGAGTGGTTTGCGATTCCATACCTATGCTTGATTATTGTCCTGCAAGAATAAACAATATGATGCTTATCACACAGGCAGGCATGGCTATCAACAATAGGATTAATGTGCCCTTCTTTCGGGAAATGGGTTTACGTACATAATTACCACCTATTGTTATACCGACTATAGACGCGAGGAGTAGGATACCACCACAGGTGAGGTATCCCAATTGCCCGTTATTGCTTGCAGTGTTTGTGTTAGGCAGTGAATCGGTTGTGCTACTGCTTCCAGTTGGAACACCATACCCTACTTCTAAGCTCAACAAGAATTCCAACTCATTAATCAATTTCTTGTTATAACGCTCAAAGTCTGTCATATTTACTGTTACTACCAAAATGCCAGGTTCCTCAGGAACGACAATTTCAATAATTGTTGTCTTTACGCTAGGCAGAAGATTCGCCACAATATTGAGAACCATTTGCCATTCCTCAAACAATTCCAATCGGTCTGCATAAGCGTCTGACTTGTAAAGTAAATAGACCTGATTTTTATCGATCTTTAATTCCAGTGGTGATATTTGTATCTCATTCAGAGTTTGAAGCATGACCAATTCTATTGATTGCAGATCCTCAAAATGGACCTGATCAAAAAAGGTCACGATATCCATGTTCCCCTCATAGGTTTGCCGGATTGAGGATGCGTCTGCTGTGAGTCTGGCATATGGTAAATCAAGGTACGTGATGTCTACAATGACCTGTGAGGCGTCCGGCGTTCGGAAAATAACCAAATACATTGCCAACAAGAGGCGGTTGTAGAGCGTGTCGTCATCTAAACCAAGCGGCAACTGTAAGCTCATCTTGACGACACTTTTTTCATAGGTGATTGTTTCTATGGTCAGACCACAAAATTCCGATGCTGTTTGAGGGTTGGGCACCTCACTTTGCGCATGGACGGATTGCAGCACTGGTAGGTTGGATAGAATAGTTATTAGGAGGACGACAAGGACAAGTCGGCTGGTACGCATCTTATTCACCTCCATAAAGAATGTTTAACTTTAAAAAGGCTGTATCATATACGCCGTTCTCAATCCATGCGTGGCTGCCTTTACCTTCGATGTGCTTTGATAGTTCTTCTAACGCAAGATTGTGAGCCAGGGTTTCACTGGCGCCCTCCTTTATTTGGGCTCGGTAAATTGTGACGTAATAGTCATAATCTCGAACTGAGGAAGCAGTAGCCAGGTTCTTGACCAAATTTACGCCACCAGAAAGCACCTCAACATAATCTGGCAATTTAATGTCTTTGGTATTTTTGCTTTTAAGATTATCGGTCACATGATTTTGAAGGAACGTTCGTGCCGTGACCACAGGGTTGGTGGTTAATTTTTCCCATGCTTGCCCGACATACTGGAAATAGCTTGTAACTCCCCCAATTTCCTCCTGGACAACACGGTTAATTCGTTGCTGACGCAATATTTCATTGGCNNTTGTCTGTGAGACCTGTGCAGGGATGATTTTCAGGATAGGGGATGGGTTGCTCTTCAGAAGGATCTGGTCCGATTAAGAGCGTCATTGCTAAAAGTGTGTTTCGAACTTGCTCACGTTCGCGGGTTGTCAGCGCTTGTCCTTCAGGGGTATCCTCAAATCCATCCAGGCTGCCGGTGAACAAAACGTACAACAAGCCCGTCAACCAGGGCTCCTGGGTTGCAGTGGGGTTTACCGGTATATTCTCGGGCGGAACGGTTTCTACAGGTGCTGTTTCCAGAGGGGCTGAGTCAGCAGGAGGTGGTTGTCCGCCTGAACTTTCACCCTCGCCGGAGCAGGGGTGATAGACACCCACTTTATTGGCAACTAAAGCCTCAGGCATGTTGACATTGTTTACATATTGGCGGCAGCCAGGTGTATCGTATAAAGCTGTGATGCTAATGGGAAAATAATACTCAATTTTTGAAGATTGTGTTCCTCCCCTGGCTTTATAGAAATAATCATTTGAAGAATATCCTGTCGTTGGTACGAGATATGGACCACGCCACGTTTCTCTTGTCCCGACATTAAGGTTCTGTTCGCTGATTAGCAAATATAGCAATATTGCCTCACCAGAATAATTGTGTAATTCCATGCTTTCGGTTGAGCAGCTAAAAGCAATATCTCCTTGCTTCCGTTGTGGATCCGAGAAAGTTACCTCATAAAAAATAGAAGGAACTACACAATCATAGATATCGTCAATTATTCCACCAGATTTGTCATCCGATCTGATATTAGCCGTTTCACCCGAAAGAATCGGGTTGGCACTTAAAAATAATAACGAGAGTAACAGGGCGGATAAAGCTCTTTGAAAGGGTGTCGTCATGGCTATCTCCTATGAATCGTCTTGCGCCTCGTCATGAGGTAGAGTGGCCCAGTGTTTTATCCAGTACAAACCGCTAAACCTGTTCAAATGAACAGTAGGTTAAAAATTGCCCCCAGTGTGTCTGAAACCGATAACAATAAGATACATATTATACAAAATATTAAGCAGGTGTGTCAACATGCCGCAATTGCCACATGGCTGCATGACACCGGACACAGTGGATATTGGATAGTGGTTAACTTTGTGGTTGTGGTCGGCGACCCAGTGGCAGGCTAAACGCCTTTTTTACCGGATGCCTTGATAAACGTCCCGTTCTGGAGCTCGCGGTAAGCGGTTTCCAGTTCAGCGCGGGTGTTCATCACGATCGGACCCTGCCAGGCAACGGGTTCCCGCAGCGGTCTGCCAGAGATGAGCAGGAAGCGGACGCCTTCCGCACCGGCGGTCACCTGTATCTGGTCGCCTTCATTGAAAATCAGCAGGGTATTATTGTCCGCCGTCATTTCCTGATTAGGGTCAAAATCACCGTTTCCGGCGTAGATATAGGCAATGACCGTATGGTCGGAGGGAGTCGGGTGGGTGAAGGTGGCATTGGCGGACACGCGCACGTCCAGGTATTGAGGCGCAATGGTGACGTCTGTGATGGGTCCTTTTATTCCATTGAACTCGCCGCAAATAATCCGGACATTAACGCCGTCTGCAGCCACGTCGGGTATATCGGCGTCCTTGACTTCACGATAGCGCGGTTTGGACATCTTGTCGCTGGCTGGCAGGTTTGCCCATAACTGGAAACCTTCCATGCGCCCGCTGCTGTCGCCCTGCGGCATTTCCTGATGGATGATGCCGCTGCCGGCAGTCATCCACTGCACATCGCCGGGTCCAATCACACCGCGGTTGCCCAGGCTGTCGCCGTGGGCGACTTCGCCCGCCAGCATATAAGTGATGGTTTCAATGCCGCGGTGCGGGTGCCAGGGAAAGCCCGCTTCGTACTGTTCGGGAGAATCCCCGCGAAAATCATCCAGCAACAAGAAAGGGTCGCTCAGGCTGGTATCGCCAAAGCCAAAGGCGCGGCGCAGGTGCACGCCAGCGCCTTCCAGGGTTGGTTTACTGCGCGATTGCTTGCGAACTGTGCGGGTGATAACAGGCATGGTACACCTCCAATGGTTATCTCCAATTGGGGACCGGTGTAATGGTCTCCTCTACGAGTGAGTGCATTTCTATCGGCGGCGGATGATACGCAGTAAGAGCAGCAGGATGACTGCGCCGACAAACGCAGCAATGACAGAACCCAGGATGCCGGAACCAATACTGATACCCAGCGCTCCGAACAACCAGCCGCCCAGAAAACCACCCAGGATGCCGACAATGATGGCACCCAGTAAACCAACTCGAACGCCCTTAACCACCCAATCTGCCAGCAAACCGGCAACGCCGCCAACCAGGATCCAGAGTAGAATACTTTGACCAGACATGGTAACCTCCAGGGTATTTTATTGTGTTAATTCTAGCATATTTAATGGCGGCTCTTTTGTTGGTTTAATTGATTGCATGGAATTGTTAATAATTTCTAAAACTAGACTAAAATACACATATTATTTTTTAGTTGATTATTTTTCAGAACGGAAAATACGAAAATCTTTTTTTTAGTAAGCATATTCATTGGGAGACGAAAATGGACTTAATGATTCGTGAAGTATTAACCCCCAGGGATTTGAAAGCATTCGTTGAATTTCCTTTTAAGTTGTATAAGGACAATCCGTATTGGCTGCCTCCCTTGCTGGAGGATGAGTACAATACCCTTCGGCGGGACAAGAACCCGGCATTTGAACACTGCCAGGCACGTTACTGGCTGGCTGAACGCAGCGGCAAGGTGGTAGGACGGATTGCTGCCATCTATAACCCGCTGCATGTGGAAAAGTGGAAGCAACCTTACTTACGCTTTGGCTGGTTGGATATGGTTGACGACCCGGCTGTCAGCGAGGCGCTGTTCAAGACCGTTGAAGACTGGGCGCGCGAGATGAACCTGACCGCTGTGCATGGTCCGCTGGGGTTTACCGACATGGACAAGGAAGGCATGCTCATCGATGGCTTTGAAGAAATGGGCACCATGCCAACCATTTACAACTATCCCTATTACCCGCGCGAGATGGATCGGCTGGGTTATGTCAAAGATGTCGATTGGTTTGAATACCAGATGGAAATTCCGAGTAAAGTGGCTCCGGAATTTGACCGTGGCACTGCGCTGGTTCTTGAGCGGCATAACTTGCACATGCTCAATGCGAAAAGCAAGAAAGAGCTGCTACCTTACGTCCCGCAGTTATTTGGATTGATAGACAGCGAGTATTCACACCTGTACAGTACTGTCCCGCTCACAGAAGCCCAGGTAAAAGTCTACACGAAACAGTACTTTGATTTTATTGACCCGGACTTTGTAGCGATGATTCTGGATGAGCATGATACGTTGGTCGGTTTTGCCATTGCCATGCCATCCCTTTCGAAGGCTCTCAAGAAAGCCAACGGGCGGTTGTTCCCATTCGGTTTTCTTTATCTATTATCTGCCCTGCGGAAAAATGACCGGGCAGACCTGTATTTGATTGCAGTGCGCTCCGACTATCAGAAGAAGGGCGCCCATCTGCCGATGATGACCCAGATCTGGCATACCACCTCCAAGTGGGGTATCCATATCGTGGATGCTTGCCCGGAACTGGAATCCAACCTGGCGGTGCGGACGCTCTGGAAGCACTTTAAGAGCCGGCAAAACCGCAAGCGGCGATGTTATATCAAGCACCTGTCTTGAACGATTTGCTAAACGATCAACTAAAACGAAAACCGCAAAAGATTTCTCCTCTGCGGTTTTCCGTTTCATTCACAAACGAGTGACTGGTATGGGTTAGTCGCACGCCTGGAAGGTCGGTAAGTGTTGATTGAGGGATGCGTTTTGCAGGTTGGTGTAGACGGTCAGCAGGTCAGTGTGGGTGGTGACGGCTTTCAGGTCATCATACAAGGCTGCATCGGCAATTTCAGCTGCCACACCGGCTGCACAGGCATCCTGGATGGTGGCAAAGGTTGG
>DFYN01000072.1:305-2852 GCA_002383615.1 Anaerolineaceae bacterium UBA4081 | reverse complement strand
TATTCTTCCAGGATGGCATCCTGCAGGGCTTTTAGTTCCACATCCGAGAGCGGTGTGAGCGCTGCCGTATTGATGCCAGACCCATATCCCATGCCGGTTGTGTTGCCGATGCCGCTGCCGGTGGTTTGGGCGCCGGTACCGGTTCCACCTCGTCCACCAGGGACGCCGCGGAAGGGGCTGTTATCTGCTGAGACAAGGGCTGCCGGTGCAACAACGAACGCCAGGGCGCTGATGAGGATGGCTGCCGTCAAGATGCTGACGAGGATTTTTGTTTTCATTTTGTTTTCTCCGAATTAGTTTCTCGTTTCCGAGTTACCCTGATGATATCGGAGGGGTGTGAAGAAAGTGTGAAGATGGTGTGCGGAGTTTGTGAAGATTGCAGGGATTTGCGCGAAAACTCCCGATTATATGCGGGTATGTTATCCCTGACCGCAAAACGCACATTCAAATTGGATGGTCGTATGGTCTATGCCATATTGAGTCGCTAGGATGGTTTTTAGTTCTGCCATGATGCCATCAGTCAGGCTGAGGGTCTGGTCTTGCAAGACAACATGAGCGCTCAAGGCGATAAAGCCGGGGCTGACTGTCCAGATGTGCAGGTCATGAACCTCGGCAACACCTGGCACTGATTTGATTGTCTCGCTAACTCCGGAGGCGGTCATGCCATCCGGCATGCCTTCAGCCAGGATATGCACGGTTTCAATTAAGAGGCGCCCGGAGCTGACCAGGATTAAGATACTAATCAAGACNNACGTGCAAAAAGGCGGCTCGCGTGTTCAGGTCAGCATGGTCATGGTTGCGCAGCACCAGGGCAACAATGACATTCACTGCCAGACCGATGATGGCTATGACGAGCATGGGACCAGCGATGACGGGTTCGGGGTGTTGAAAGCGGTTAATCGCTTCGCGCATAATCTCAAAAGAAATCAAAAGCAAGGTGATGCCATTGGCAAGGGCTGCCAGGACTTGCATGCGATGATAGCCATAGGTATGGCGGTCATCGCTGGGGCGGGCGGCAGCGCGGATAGCCAGATAGCTTAACCCCAGGGCGAACATGTCCATAAAAACGTGAGCTGAATCCGAAAGCAGCGCAAGGCTGCCAGTCCAAAGCCCGCCAATGATTTCTGCAATGAAGATTAAACCCGTCAGCGCGAGTGCGAAGAATAATTTCTTGCTGTTTTGCTGAATATGATGTTCATGCATGAAGGCGCCTCAATTTAACGGAATTTCCTATTCCGATTTTATCATTATTGACCTACCCGTCAAATTCAGATTTTCACTACAGGCTTGCCAGCCCAATTCCAAACAAGTACCCTGCCGCTGTGCTTAATACTGCCACCAAGGCGACATAGACCAGCGTTTTCTTGCGTCCCATAATGCCGTTCAGTACCAGGATGGATTGTAAGGAAAGCTCGGGGTCTGCCAGCAGGTAAGCCAGCAGCGGACCGCGTGCCATGCCCAGGTCGAGGAACATTTTGGCAATGGGAACTTCCACCAGGGTGGGAAAGTACATAAAGACGCCAAAAAGCACGCCCACCAGGTTCGCCCAGATGGTATTCTGCCCGGCAATGGTACGCACCCAGGTTTCTGGGATGATGACCTTGACAATTCCAGCCGCAAACACACCCACAATCAGCAGAGGGAAAATTTGCTTGACGAACTTCCAGGTCTCCCAAATCCACTCGCTCAATTCATCTTTGGTAAAGTATCGGGCAGATACAAATCCGATTGCCGCCAGAATGATGGCTTCACCAATCAATCGACCATTTATACCCAGGATGATAGAGCCCGCCTGTTCGCTTGGGGAGGCAATCAGAATAGTAATTGCAACAAAAATTATTGAGGCGTATGTCCAGCGGTTGAAGCCATCAAAGATTTTCTCAAAACCCTTCCAGGCTGTAATCCCGATAATGATCAACATGAGGATTAGTACGCCACCCTGAAAGGTCAGACCGAGCGCGGTCAGGAAGTTGCCCAATCCTCCGTTTAGGTTAATGGGGAGGGTGATTTGGGCATAATCTTGTGTGAGTAAACCCACTTGCAAAGTCCCGATAATCAAGACCGCAATCAAGAGGAGAAAAAGGACCCACACCGCCGGACGAACTTTTGCGGTCTGGTCGAAGACGCCATTTGCTTCCAGCTCGGCTGAGCGAACGTCCTCTTCCTTGCNNGTGATTGCCAGGATATTAATGGCTGGACCAACAAACAGGAATGTAATGGCAGGACCCAAACCTGCGCCGCGTTTCCATATGCCGGCAAACAGGGGCAGGATGGTACAGGAACACACTGCTAAAACAAACCCCCCAAATGCAGCGGCAGGGTAGCTGACCCATTTTGAGGCTTTAGGTCCCAGAAAGCGGGTGATGGCTTCTTTTGGGATCATGGAACTCAAGAAACCAGCAATGATAAATGCAGGCACCAAACACAGCAGTACGTGCGCTGCCATGTAACTGAGTAAACTTGTCCAACCTGACCATAGTAATGTACCTACATAGGAAAGAACTTGATCCATGTAACCTCGCGATAATATTCAAAATTACGAATGTA
>DFYN01000072.1:0-172 GCA_002383615.1 Anaerolineaceae bacterium UBA4081 | reverse complement strand
TCAACAACTGAGCGGGCAAGTTGTTCCAGGCGTTTGCAGTTGGCGCAACCAGAACCCAGGATTTTGATGTTTAGCATGTTTCCTCCATTAATTTATTTATTCACTTTTGCTTTTCAGAGCATTTCGGACAGGTACAGGCTGACGCAATCGGGCGAGGTTGCAACGGAGTGTG
>DFYN01000071.1:3904-8844 GCA_002383615.1 Anaerolineaceae bacterium UBA4081 | reverse complement strand
CCCAATCCGCGGTCATAAAATCGTCTGTTGCCACTGCGCGCAGGACGATGGTTTCTTGATAGGTGCGCTGGTCGCCCATCACGCCCACCGAGCGGACGGGCAGCAGTACCGCAAACGCCTGCGCCACTCCCTCCGCGCTGGTGCGCAGGTTGAGGATGCCGGCGGCGCTCAATTCGGTGGTGAATATCGCATCCGCTGCACGCAGGCGCGCCAACCGCTCGGACGTCACTTCGCCCAGGCAGCGTACCGCCAGACCCGGACCAGGGAAGGGTTGCCGCCATACCAGCTCGGCGGGCAGTCCCAGCGCTTCACCCACAGCCCGCACCTCATCCTTGAAGAGGTAACGCAGCGGCTCAACCAGGGTGAAGGCGATGTCTTTGGGCAATCCGCCCACATTGTGATGGGTTTTGATGCGCTCGCCCTTGCTGCGTTCCGGCGCACTCGATTCAACCACATCCGGGTAGATGGTGCCCTGCACCAAAAAACGCGGCGAGCCGAGGTGGCGGGCTTGTTGCTCAAACAGCCGGATGAAGGTTTCGCCAATAGCACGGCGTTTGGCTTCAGGCTCGGTCATACCCGCCAGGGCACCCAGAAAAAGCGGAGCAGCCTCAACCGTTCGGACGGATGTGCCAAAATGGGCATGGTAAGAGCTTTCAACCTGCTCGCGTTCACCAGCGCGCAGCAGCCCGTTATCCACAAACACCGCCCGCAACTGGCTGCCCACAGCCCGATAGACCAGCGCAGCCGCCACCGTGGAATCCACGCCGCCGCTGACGGCTGCCAGGACAGGCTCTGTCCCTACTATAGCCTGGATGCCCTCAATGGCAGAGGCGATGATGGATTCAGGCGTCCAGGTGGGCGGGCAGCCGCAAATATCCAATACGAAGCGGCGCAGCAGGTCGCGTCCGCCGGGCGTATGGCGCACTTCCGGATGGAACTGCACCCCATAACGCCTGTGGGGGGTGTCCCCGGCGGCAGCAAAAGGTGTATTAGCGCTAAAAGCCAGCGGTTGCCAGCCAGGGGGCAGTGCGTCAATCCGGTCGCCGTGCGACATCCACACCGGTTGAGTGCCAGCAGGCAGGAGGGGGTTGGAGGTGGGCGCCGTCACATCAGCTGAGCCGTATTCGCGTTCAGCAGAGGGCAGCACCTGCCCGCCCAACGCGTGGCTAAGGAGCTGCATCCCATAGCAAATGCCCAGCACTGGCAAACCGGAATCCAGCACATACGGCGGCAAGCTGGGCGCATGCGGGGTATAGACCGAGGCAGGTCCACCGGAAAGGATAAAGCCATCCGGTTTGAGCGCCAGGGCAGTTTCCGCTGGCGTATCCCAGGGCAGCAATTCGCAGTACACGTGCAGTTCCCGCACGCGCCGGGCAATCAGTTGGGTAGTCTGTGAGCCATAGTCGAGGATAATTATCATGGTGGTATCAGCAAGTGAGCAGTTGCGTAGAGAAAAGAGAATAGGTCAATCAGTAAAGATCGTCTTACTGCCTAATCACTGATCTCTGCTCACTTTGCTCTTTTCCTGCTCTCTAGTCTCTACTCTCTATTCTTTAAACTCTATTCCCATTGCATCCAGTTTTGTGATCGTCACCAACGACTCAACCGGCACGCCCAGGTAAGCCAACGCTTCACGCCCGCCCTCAAAGTCCTTCTCGATGAGGGTGCCGATGCCCACGACGCTGGCGCCAGCTGCCTGCGTGAGGCGAACCAAGCCCTGAATGGTAGCGCCGGTGGCGAGGAAATCATCAATAATGAGTATTTTTTCGGAGGCTCCCAGGTATTCAGGGGAGACAATCAACTCGACCATACGACCTTTGGTGTGCGAAGGTGCAACCGTCAGGTAGACCGTATCTGGCATGGTGATGGGCTTGGTCTTGCGTGCATACACGACAGGTACGCCCAGGTGCAGGGCAGTCGTCAGCGCGGGCGCAATGCCGGAGATTTCGGCAGTCAGGATGCGGGTGGCGCCCACGCCGGCAAAACGGCGGGCAAACTCCACGCCGCACGCGTCCATCAAGGCGGGGTCAACCTGGTGGTTGATGAATGAATCGACTTTTAGAATCCCGCCGCCCAGCACAATACCTTCATTAAGGATACGGTCTTTGAGAGCTTGCATAAGAAGAACCTCTTTTATCTGAGTTGTTTATACATTTTACACCGGGTGGATGGTTCAGGGGTAATCATAAGACAGGGAAAAAGGATGGATTTTCGCCCAGTCGATATTAGAATCATTAAATTAAACATTATACAATTATTGTACACTTTAGAGGGATCGGTTATTATTGCGTTAACAAAAAAGGAGCTAAAAATGACTGACGAGAAAAAATTTTCCAATTTACGGCGTTTCAATCTGGTGATGGGCTTTTTGCACCTCCTCCAGGGCGTGCTTATCATTTTCCTGAGCAACGACAGGGCTTATCCCATCTATTCCAATTTCCTTAAATTTGATGTCGCCAAAATGTCACTTGTGCCAGACCCCAAACTGGCGTTTGAAGTGCCTTTTGGTCCTGCGGTGGCTGTGTTCCTGCTGCTTTCCGCAGTAGCCCACTTCTTCCTGGCAACTCTTGGCAATAAGCTCTACGTATCCAACCTGAAGAAGGGCATGAATCCCGTGCGCTTCTATGAGTATGCCCTCTCATCCTCTGTGATGATTGTCCTGATTGCCATGCTGGTAGGCATTTACGACCTGGCTGCCCTCATCCTTATCTTTGGCATCAACGCCATGATGAACTTGTTTGGCATCATGATGGAATACCATAACCAACATACACAGAAGACCGATTGGACGTCCTTTGTTTATGGCTCAATTGCAGGTATCTTCCCCTGGATTGTGATTGTGTTGTACTTCCTCGGCTCGCTTGCCGGAGAAGGTGGAGAACCCCCAGCGTTTGTGTACGCCATTGTGCCCACCCTGTTTGTCTTCTTCAACATTTTCGCGGTCAATATGATCTTGCAGTACAAGAAAATTGGACCCTGGAAAGACTACCTGTACGGTGAGCGTGTGTACATCATATTAAGCCTGGCAGCAAAAACAGTGCTGGCGTGGATTATCTTCGCCGGAACGCTCGCACCAGTTTAACGATTGTCGGTAGCAATTAAAATCCTGATACTGAATCCAAAAACCGCGGTCATAAGACCGCGGTTTTTTAGATTCAAGTGATAACTCAGGCGGCTGTCGCCTCGCGTTTGCGCAGGTACAGTTTGGTCAGCTCTTCAGCGATTGCCGGAATGATTGCCAATCCCAGGATGGTCAGCCATTCACGTACATTCAGGAAATGGGTGTTGAAGATTTCCTGGAAGAACGGCACATTTACCACCAGCAGTAGTAGGGCAATGGAAAGACCTACCGCATATTGCATGTACTTGTTGCTGAAAACGCCCAGACGAAAAACAGACGCCCGTTCGGAGCGCACCGTGTAGGCACGGAACAGCTCACACAACGACAGGGTGATAAAAGCCATGGTTTCGGCTGTGCGCAGGGCTTCCAAATTAACCGAGTTCCAGTCAAAGCGGAGCAAGTAGAGCAATGGGTTGGTACCGGCAGGCACACCCATACCATGTGATTCCAGTTCCCATAACAAACCAACACAGAAGGCAAACAGCACCACACCGGTCTGGGCAATGGTCTGAACGCCAATTCCCAACTGCATGGATTTATTGATGATGGGTTCTTTGGCAGGACGCGGCTTGCGCTCCATCACGTCCGGGTCGCCCTTTTCCATTGCCAGCGCCAGCGCCGGTGCGCCGTCTGTCAACAGGTTAAGCCACAACAACTGAATGGCTGTCAACGGGGTAGGCAGCCCCGCCAGTGTGGCAAGGAAGATAATCATAATCTCAGCCACATTGGAGGAGAGCAGGAAGAAGACAAACTTACGGATGTTGGCGTAAATGATACGCCCCTGTTCCACTGCCGAGACAATGCTGGCATAGTTATCATCCGTCAACACCATATCGGCAGTTTCCTTTGCCACATCCGTACCCGTGATGCCCATGGCAACGCCGATATCAGCCAACTTAATGGCAGGGGCATCGTTGACCCCGTCACCCGTCATGGCAACCACTTCATCATGGGAGCGCAAGGCTTCCACAATGCGCATCTTGTGTTCCGGAGAAACGCGGGCAAACACATCTGTACGCAGGACTTCAACCTTGAGCTGTTCGTCCGTCAACTCACTCAACTGGGCGCCAGTCATCACCTGGTGCCCGGGTTGCAGCAGCCCAATGCTGGTCGCAATTGCTTTTGCCGTATTGGGGTAGTCGCCCGTGATCATGATGGTGCGGATACCAGCCCGGCGGGCAATCTCCAGGGCGGGTTTGACTTCTTCACGGGCAGGGTCAATCATGCCGACCAAACCAATAAATATCAACTCTTTTTCGAGGGTGTCGCCGTTGACTTCTTCAGGGCGGGCACCTACCATGCGATATGCCATACCCAGCACACGAAGAGCTCCGGCGGACATGGCGTCGTTGGCTGCCAAAATTTCCGCTTTTTCAGCATCGGTCAGGGGACGGACATCCGTGCCATTCATGGATTGAATATATGAGCACAGGTTCAAGACCACATCCGGCGCACCCTTAACCGCAATGGTGTACCATTCCCTTTGGGTATCCTCAGAAAATGGAGACAGGTCATCTGCATGTGGTGCATGCATAGCATGGATGGTCACCATGCGCTTGCGGGTTGAGTCAAAGGGAATTTCATCTGTGCGTGGGTAGGATTCGTTCAGGTCGGAGGAGACAGCCCCTGCTTTCATGGCTGCCACCAGGATAGACCCTTCTGTTGGGTCTCCGATGACGCGGTAAACCTTTTTACCATCTTCGTCATCCAACGCTTCAATTTGGGCATCGTTGTTCAGAACACCCACCCACAGGGCGGTGCGCACAGCCGGATAGTCGCGTAAATCGACCGGCTTTCCGTTTAGAGTAAACTCACCCTT
>DFYN01000071.1:2303-3802 GCA_002383615.1 Anaerolineaceae bacterium UBA4081 | reverse complement strand
GCGGGCAGTCCTTCTGGCACCGCCGCAATCGCCAGGCTGACGGCGATCATGAAGAGTTCCACCAGATGTTCCAAACCGGCAGGTGTACCAACCAGTTCCATAAATGGGGTTGCCATTAATGCGCGGGCAATACCCACCACAAAAACCAGACCACAAACAACCAACGCGCCCCAACCCAATAGCTTGCCCAGTTCTTCCAGGCGAGCCTGCAGCGGGGTTTGCTCTTCATCCACCGATTGGAGCATGGTGGCGATTAAACCAAGCTGGGTGTGCATTCCCGTGGAAACCACTACACCGCGCCCCCTGCCATAAGACACCACGGTGCCCATAAAGGCTGTATTCTTGCGGTCACCCAGCGGGATATCCCTATCCAACAACAAGGTAGCGCTTTTCTGCACAGGAATGGATTCACCCGTCAGGGCAGCCTCTTCAACACGTAAGCTGATCGCTTCCAGCAAGCGGACGTCGGCAGGAATGAAATTTCCGGCTTCCAGGAAGACAATATCGCCCGGTACCAGGTCGCTCGCAGGCACCATCACCCGGCGCCCATCACGCAGCACGTGCGCTTCCGGCGCTGCCATTTTCTTGAGGGCTGCCAGGGCTTCTTCCGCACGACTTTCCTGCACCACACCCAAAATGGCATTCAGTACCACAATGGTCATGATGGCAGCCGCATCCACCCACTCACCTAACAGGGCGGAAATGACTGCTGCCACAATTAAAAGGATGACCACAAAATTATTAAGCTGATCCAGGACAAGTTGGAAGAAAGTGGGACGTGGCTTTTCGTTTAGCTGATTAGGACCGAATTGCGCCAGACGGCGTTCTGCCTCTTCGGTGGACAAACCGCTATCCAGAGGGGTATTTAACTTTGCCAGTACCTCTTCAGGGCTAAGCGAGTGCCATGATATGGTCAAGTCTTCAGGTTTCGACGGAATCGTCATACAACAATCTCCTCATTCAAGGGTTGTAGAATCTTACCATATAGATAACATTTTTAAGCATATTTAATGTTTTCGGCTGTGTCATTTATCCATCAACCCCCGCGTCCATCACTTTTCAATAAGGCAGGATATTCTGATCCGTGTGGGGTTTACGGATAATTTAACCATATCCTTATAAATAGTTAAAGATATAGTCGTCGCCGTAGAGACAGTGGAAAAGTGGATAAATGGGTGTGGACAGGGTTTTACCGCTATATACAGAGGTACCTGTTGGAAGCAATCGCTGTATATGGGGGTANNCCTATCCCCACCCCTTCACATATCTGGTCTATTTGGAGTTGTACCCCCCACATTTGGGGGGTATAACTTTATTAGAAGGAAGAATTTATCCACCATAATATGGATTTATCCACCGATTCACACAACTTATCCACAGGCTTGCGTGGAGAAAAATCTGGTTACAATCCGTTGGCGCGCATCCAATCTTCCAGCAGCAGGTCAATTGAATCCAGCCATGCATCCAGGTTGTCCAATCGTCCCGGCAGGTAACCAAGG
>DFYN01000071.1:1774-2220 GCA_002383615.1 Anaerolineaceae bacterium UBA4081 | reverse complement strand
GCTGAAAACGCCTCATCCCAGTCCTGCAACCAGGCTTTCATTTGTTCTATGCCCGGATTTTCCGGCATCAGCAGGTCCACAAATCCATCCATCAAATCAGGCTGCCCCAACTGGTCAAACCGTTCTGGAAGGTCGAGCACAAAGCGCCTTTCTGGCAATGGCGCGCCTGTCAGGCAAGCCACTGCGGTACCTGCCTGCNNCGCCATCCAGGTCTGACGCGCTGAAGTAGCAAATGGCTGGGCACGTCCAAGGATGTTTTCAGGCTGGCTGAACTGAGCAGCCGCACCTGCCTGGGTGCGCTCAAACCAGTGCTGGATGGCAAACAACGCCTGCGGGTTTTCGTTTAGGGCAGAGCCTACCCATGCATCCAGGCGTAATTCGCGCGGATGCTGATAACGTGCCTGGCTGTGATGTTGAATATCCAGCGATATATCCTCATTGACAGG
>DFYN01000071.1:0-1725 GCA_002383615.1 Anaerolineaceae bacterium UBA4081 | reverse complement strand
TCCGCTGTTTCTCGGGCTATTTTGAGTAGGTTGTCACGCGTAATGCGCATTTTGACTCCCCTATCCTCTGGCGGTCAGGCACCGCCCAAGGGCAGTTCAGGCTGGTATGGCGCCAACTGCAGCGCCTGGCGAATGCGTAAATCAATTTGGCGCAGGTCCGCGGGGCGGCGGACAAAATCCAGATCATCGCACTCAATCACCAGAACGGGCATGGGTGGCGGATTATCGATGAAGAACTGGTCGTAAGTCTGCACCAACAGGTCAATATAGCTGGCTTCCATTTGTCGTTCGTAAGGGCGGTCGCGCATGGCAATCCGCTGCATCAACGTATCGGTGGATGCGCGCAAGTAAACTATCAAATCCGGCGATGTGATTTTCTCTGCCAGGGCTTCCTGCACCCGGTAATACATTTCCAGTTCATCCCCGGTTAAATTGATGCGCGCAAACAGCGCATCCTTTTCGAAGGTGTAATCGGATATCAGGAAGGGATGCTCATTCAGTTGAGCGGCAACCCCCCGCCTTTGTTGGTGATAGCGGCTGAGCAGGAAGAAGATTTGTGTCTGGAACGCAAATCGCTGGCGGTCGCTATAGAAATCACTCAAGAAGGGGTTTTCTTCAAAGACTTCCAATAGCAGTCCGGCGTCATAGCCTGGCTGAAGCAAACGGGCGAGGGTGGTTTTTCCAACCCCAATGACACCTTCAACGGCAAAATACATGCGCACTCCCGGGTGTTGATGTGCGCTTATCTTATCACATCTGTTGGGTGTCTATCGCATCCAAGTAAATCCAATTAATTTCTTTAAATTGTTATTGACTTGCTACTCCTTTCGTGCGCCCCATCCAATCCAGGGAGTCTAACTCGCCAAAATGCCCACTGAAGATACGGTAATACATCAGTTCTTCTTTACTATTTAACTGCCAGCCGTTGGTCAGGTGGCGTTCTTGCGAGAAATCGCGATTGCTGATTTTCTGCTCTGCATAACTTTCTAACTGAACACCCACTCCTGAACCCTCCCAGAATTTTGCCTTGGGACGGTTCAGTACACTTTCAGGCAACAGATCTAATGCAGCCTGTCTCAATATCCATTTTACGACCCCATCATGTATTTTATATCCCGCTGGGATTTGTACAGCATAGCGGACAACCCCCGGGTCTAAAAACGGGATATGCGCAGTGAGTCCAAACGCCCCAGCGCAGCGGTCTACGCGTTGCAGGGCAGTATTATGCAATCGGGCAGTGATATCCAGTAATTCAAAAGGCAAATCCACCACACTTATTTTCTTCAGGTAATCATATCCTGCAAACAGCTCATCACCACCTTCGCCGGAAAAAACCTCCTCGACAAAATCAGCCGCTCGTTGGGCTGCCAGGAAGTGCATGATGCTGGATCGCACCAAAAGGGCGTCAAATGATTCGAGGTGGAAAATGACTGAGGGAAGGACTGCGATTAAGTCATCCATAGACACAGAAACGACATGATGCTTGGTCTTGAGATGACTAGCCATTTGCGCAGCATAATCAAGGTCAGATGACCCTTGCAGACCTGCGGCGAAGGTGTGCAATTCCGGTATGTGTGGTCGCACCAACGCAGAAATAATACTGGAATCCAACCCGCCGGACAACCATGCTCCAACAACCCCCCCGCCTAAGCGTACCTCAACAGCATTTTCTAACAAGCTCCGTAACTTTCGTGCAGTCTCCGTGGGCTCATCATCCATTGGGGA
>DFYN01000101.1 GCA_002383615.1 Anaerolineaceae bacterium UBA4081 | reverse complement strand
AACTTACAAATCTCAAAACGGGGTGCAACCTTGATGGGTCAAAATCGTAAATATTATTGATGAGATGGGAATCCATTATGTGTTCAGGATAATTTTGACTATAATAATCGTTAGACATTTCGCATGTTCATAACCTGAGGAGGTTTTTTGAAATGAGCGACTTCTTTGAGAGAGTCTTGAAAGAGGGTGATGTTTTCAAGAAAATATTGAGCAAAATTCCTGGTTTTACAGGTTATTTTGACCGCGCCAACCGACGCAGTGCAGACAAACTGCTGCGTGAAACGATCGCAGACCATTATGAGGTGCTGTGGCGCCGTGTTTCAGATGTCCAGGTGCTGCTGGTGGATGCATTGCGATTAGAGTATGTCGATGATTTGGCTGCCGCAGCAATTAAGCTTCGTCAGTTCATTGACCGCATACGGACAGCTGCCTACGGTTATGCCGGGTTCTTTGACGCCGTCAAAATTGACTCTAAAGAACTGGAAATTGTTTATGCATATGATGCCGCTATGCTGGAACTGGAAGACGAAATTGGACGCAGCATAGACAACGTCGAAGCTTCATTAGACACAGACGGCTTGCCGGCTGCCATCCGCGACCTGGTTCAAAAGTGCCAGGGGTTGGTTGATTTGTTCGACAAACGGCGTGAAGTCATGATTGGCGGGGCAGGTTCAGAAACTCCTGCTGCCAGTTGACCTGCCACCATCCATTAATGATCACAGGGAGTAATTAACATGGCTAGAATTTTCGATGTTGTTGAATACCCAAGCGAAATGCCGGAGGAGCTTGTTCATCGTTTTCCGGAATCGGGCATTATGGACCTCAGGATTGGTTCCCAGGTCATCGTCCGTGAATCACAAAAGGCGGTCTTTTTCCGTGATGGTCAAGCGCTGGATGTGCTGGGACCAGGACGCCATACCATCTCAACGTTGAATGTACCTTATCTGGTAGACCTGATTGGCAAAGCGTTTAATGAACGGACACCCTTCACGGCAGAAGTGTATTATGTCTCGATGAAGGATTTTGCAGACCGACGTTGGGGAACACCATCTCCAATTATCGTCCGCAATCCAGGTATGGGCGTTGGCGTTGCACTGCTTCAGGCTTTTGGCTCATATTCTTTTGTGGTGAAGGATCCCCAACAGCTGGTAACTCAGCTCGTCGGTGCAAAGGCGTCATATTCACTCAATGAGATTGAAAACCGCCTCCGCAATATGATGCTCTCAAAGCTGCAAGATATTCTGGCGGACTTGGGCGCAAAACACAGTGTCCCTGAGCTGCTTGGGCTAACCATTGAAATTGGGGATGCGATCCGAGCTAAGGCACAGGATGATTTTGCGGCATTGGGATTGACCCTCAAGTCATTCTATGTCGCCAGCATCAAACCATCCGATAAGAGTATTGATGAATTGCGGGCTATGGGTATGTTGGATATGCAGACCTACACCCAATTGCAGGCAGCGGATGCCATGCGCGATGCGGCTCAGAACCCAAGCGGTGGAGCGGGTTTGACAGCAGGCATTGGCGCGGGTATGGGCATTGGCGGTGTGTTGAGCCAATCCTTGCAAGGTATGGGCGGGCAACAGCAAGCCCCACAGGGTGGCGGAAGCGCTCCGCAAGGTGGTGGCGCAACTCCCATCCCTTCGGTTATGACACCTTCGGAAGCTGCTGCAATTTTGCGTGTATCGGAAGAAGATATTGTGGCTGCAATCACTGCTGGAGAACTAAAAGCCAAGAAAATTGGCAATGCTTACCGCATCAGCAAGGAATCGCTAGAAGAGTTCTTGAAGGGCTAACCTTCGAAACTGTAAGTTCTCACCCGGCTGGATTATTCAGCCGGGTTTTTCTTTGTATAATAGGTGTGCCAGACACTTTGAAGTGAAAGGTTAATGTATATGAAACTCCACGAGTACCATACCAAATCTATTTTTTCAAATTTTGGAATTCCCATTACTCGGGGGCGGGTCGCGTCCAACTCAGGCGAAGCGCGCCTCATTGCTGAGGAGTTGGGAGGGCGGGTGGTCATTAAGGCTCAGGTTTTGGTGGGAGGACGGGGAAAAGCAGGCGGGATTCGACTTGCTAAGACTGCTGAAGAGGCAGAAGAAATCGCGACACAGGTACTGGGTATGGAGATCAAGGGTTTGCCTGTCAGAAAGGTGTTGGTGGATGAAGCGGTAAGCATCGTCAAGGAAATTTATTTGGGGATTACAAACGACAGGGGAGCCAGGCGACCGGTTTTGATGGCTTCAGCTGCAGGTGGTGTGGATATTGAAGAAGTTGCTGCGAAAACGCCTGAGAAGATTTTCAAAGTATGGATTGATCCATTACTGGGATTACGTGATTACCAGGCACGTGATATGGCTGTCAGCATGGATTTACCTCGGGAGCACTGGAAGACCTTTGGCATAATTTGTCGAGGTCTCTGGCAAACTTTCCAAAATCAGGATGCAACCCTAGTGGAAATCAACCCGCTGGTCATCACTGGTGATAAGCGCTTGCTTGCTCTTGATGGCAAGATGGTCCTGGATGATAATGCCTTATTCCGCCACCCTGATTTGGCAGACATGCGTGACTTTGATGTGGAAGCGCCCGCAGAAGTGGAAGCACGCAAGTATGGGGTGTCATTCATCAAATTGGATGGTGAGATAGGCTGTATGGTTAACGGAGCTGGGTTGGCAATGGCGACCATGGATATTATTCAGCATTTTGGTGGTACACCAGCGAATTTCTTGGATATTGGCGGAGGCGCTGGCGCAGAGAAGGTGGCGGCTGCCATGCGAATTATCCTTGAAGATGCCAATGTAAAAGTTGTTTTAATCAATATCTTTGGCGGAATCACGCGCTGCGATGAGGTTGCGAGGGGAATTTTATCAGCCCTGGATGAAGTGAAGCCTAATATTCCCATGGTTGTTCGCTTGGTGGGAACCAATGCAGAAGAGGGCAGGCAAATTTTAGCTTCTGCGAAACTTTTAACAGCGGCGACCCTGGCAGAGGCTGCAGAACTATCGGTGATGACAGCCCGGGGAGGTGCAGCATGAGCATCCTGGTAAACAAAAATTCGCGCGTTTTGGTTCAAGGAATAACCGGGCATGAAGGTTTATTCCACACTGAACAAATGGTTCAATTCGGTACATCTGTTGTGGCAGGTGTAACTCCTGGTAAGGGCGGGGAATGGGTTCTCAATGGCAAAGTGCCTGTTTTTGATTCAGTGAAACAAGCAGTTGACCTGACTGGGGCAAATTGCTCAGTCCTGTTTGTACCTGCCCGTGCTGCAGCAGACGCGATTTACGAAGCAGCAGATGCCGGGATTCCATTGATTGTTTGTATTACCGAGGGAGTTCCTGTCCAGGACATGATGGCTGTCCGGGTCTATTTGGACCAGAAAGGTGTGCGTCTGGTTGGACCAAACTGCCCGGGGATACTAACCCCCGGTGAGACAAAAGTTGGCATTATTCCTGGCGATATTGCTTTGGCTGGACGAATTGGGGTAGTCTCACGCTCAGGAACATTAACTTACGAAGTCTTGTATACCATGCGTATGCATGGGTTGGGAGCATCTACCTGTGTAGGTATTGGCGGAGATCCTATCAATGGAACGAACTTCATTGATGTTTTAGGCATGTTTGAACATGACCCCCACACAGACCAGATTGTTATGATTGGTGAGATTGGGGGGACAGACGAGGAGCGGGCTGCGGATTTTATCAGTCAGCAGATGACTAAACCAGTTGTATCGTTTATCGCAGGACAGACAGCACCCCCAGGAAAGCGGATGGGGCATGCGGGCGCGATCATTGAGGGTGGGGCAGGTACTGCGGCTGAAAAAATAGCCGCTCTGAAGGCTGCCGGAGTGCGAGTGGCTCGCCACCCAGAAGANNATTGGCACTTATTTATGGCTGTCGATGTAATCGACAATATCTGCCACAGAACGAATTTTCTGAGCATCTTCATCAGAGATGGTGACCCCAAATTTCTCTGTGAACCCGTCAATCAGGAAGAATAAATCCATAGAATCCGCTTTGAGGTCTTCCACAAAACGGGTGGTTATCTCGATTTTTTCTTCATCAATTTTCAATACGCCAGCGATGACAGCGCGGACAGTTTCAAAGGTTGAATCGCTCATTTTTCCTCCAATAAGGTGACATTTGATAGCTAGATTTTATCGTGCCTTGTCACGATGTCAAGTGTAATCGGGTCTCCATATCCAGCAAAAGAATATCTTGGTACTTTGGAAAGTGGTATACTCTCGAGCATATGGATGATTCCTCCCCCCTTTCATCGCGTAAAAGCGACCATATTCGAATCAACTTAAGTGAGGATGTTCGCTCAGGACTATCAACAGGCTTGGAGCATTATACTTTCTGCCATGATGCGTTACCTGAATTGGATCTTGGTGAAGTGGACACCCAAACAACCTTTTTTAGGAAGCAGCTATCTACGCCGATATTAATCTCTTCCATGACAGGAGGAACTGAAGCGACCGGCAAACTCAACCAGGTTTTAGCAGAAGCCGCCCAAGCCTCAGGAGTTGCCCTGGGATTGGGATCTCAACGAGTGGGGTTGGCGTATCCTGAAGTGAGCAGCACCTTTCAGGTCCGCAAAATTGCGCCGGATATCCTATTATTTGCCAATCTTGGTGCTGTCCAACTCAATCGAGATTTCAGTGAAGAGGATTGCCAAAGGGCTGTTGATATGGTTTCGGCAGACGCGTTGTTCTTGCACCTCAATCCTTTGCAGGAGGCGTTGCAAGAGGGGGGGGATACGAACTTTAAAGGTTTGCTCAATAAAATAGAACTGGTTTGCCGTAAATTAACCGTTCCCGTTGTGGTTAAAGAGGTAGGCTGGGGTCTTTCAGAGAAAGTAGCAAGGCAATTGGCTGATGCAGGTGTGGCTGCCCTTGATGTTGCTGGCGCCGGTGGAACCTCATGGTCTCAAGTGGAAAAGCATCGTTTGCAAAATCCAGCCATGATGCGCATAGCCGAGGAGTTCCGGGATTGGGGTATCCCTACAGCAGAGGCAATTAGGGCAGTTCATACGGCGCTGCCGGCTTTACCCCTGATTGCATCTGGTGGTTTGCGCACAGGTCAAGAATTGGCAAAGGCATTAGCGCTGGGTTCTGATCTGGGTGGTTTTGCGGGACCGTTCTTACGAGCTGCAGTAGAGGGAGTCGAAAATGTGGTCAGCTTGATAACGGAGTTGCAACTTGGATTGAAAATAACGATGTTTGCAGCGGGTGTGGCTACGATATCAGACTTGAAGAAGACCACCTTACTTAAGCGTAGCGCTTCATGACCTATCATGCTTGGGCAGCAGAGCTGATGCCCTCTATTGAGCTAGATTTACGCGAAGCGTTACATACGCCGGCTCTTTTGGCATATCCCGAATTAGTTGAACAATTGGAATACCACATGGGTTGGAACGGAAACGGGTCTGCTGGGAAGAAGGTCCGACCTATGATGGTGCTGCTGACATGTGTTGCTTGTGGTGGTGATTGGCGGAAAGCCTTACCCGCTGCATCTGCCATAGAGCTTGTACATAATTTTTCCTTGATTCATGATGATATTGAAGACCANNAATACTATCGGAGAGCAACGGGAACCCCTTACCAGCTTGCGCGTTCTTTTGGATGCATGTGTTTCGTTAATGGGCGGTCAGCAGTTGGATATCGCATTTGAAACTGCCGCAGAAATATCCATCGACGAATATATAAAGATGGTCGGTGGTAAAACAGCCTCGTTAATGCAGGCAAGCACAACCATCGGCGCGATAACAGCCGGAGCGGCTGACCAAGTGGTGCAAAAATGCGCCGAGTTTGGGCATGCATTGGGGTTTGCCTTTCAGATGGTTGATGATTGGTTAGGCATTTGGGGTTCACCTGCTACAACCGGGAAATCTGCAGCAACGGACATCGTACAACGAAAAAAAACGCTTCCGATCCTCTTTGGGCTTCAAGCTAAAAAAGGATTCCACGACCTTTGGAATTCCGGTTTAAGCTCAGAGACCGATATCGGAGAGATGACCAGATTATTGGTTGTTGAAGGCGCCAGGGATTTCACAGAAAAACAGGCAGCCTTATGGACAAGGCGGGCTGTTGCTGCAATCCATGAGGCAATACCCCAGGGAAGCTCAGCAGGTGATGCTTTAGTTGAATTGGCAAAAACTCTGCTACAACGCCAGAAGTAAATCAATTTGGCGTATAATTGCCCTATCATACCGATGGGAGCCTATAACCTTGGCAGAACATGACGATTCAATTTACGAAGCAGCTGATTTGATTCAAGACAAAGCAATTGATAGTAAAGCTATCCGTGAAGCAGTCCAAAAAATGATTACTGCATTTGGTGAGGATCCGCAGCGGGAAGGCTTATTAAGGACGCCAGACCGGGTCGCACGTGCCTACGAGGAATTACTTGAAGGCTACCGTATGGACCCACTAGCTTTAGTAAATGATGCCCTGTTTGATGTTGAGTATGATGAGATGGTCATTGTCCGGGACATCGAGTTTTATAGTTTGTGCGAACATCACATGCTTCCATTTATTGGTCGTGCGCATGTTGCTTACATTCCCCGAGGTCGCGTCATTGGTTTGTCCAAAATTCCACGGATTGTGGATATGTTTTCGCGCCGATTACAGGTGCAAGAGCGGATGACCCGCCAAATTGCAGATTTTCTGGATGAATTGCTTCATCCCAAGGGTGTGGCGGTCATAGTAGAAGCATTACACCTATGCTCCATGATGCGGGGTGTCAAGAAACACGACTCAAGGATGACCACTTCGACAATGGTTGGTGGTTTCAAGACAGATTTAGCCCTACGGATGGAGTTTCTGGA
>DFYN01000053.1:418-7803 GCA_002383615.1 Anaerolineaceae bacterium UBA4081 | reverse complement strand
GCTCAGTTGGTTAGAGCGCACGGTTCACATCCGTGAGGTTCGTGGGTTCGAGCCCCTCCGCGCCCACTTTAGACACTCCAGAAATGGGGTGTTTTTGTTTAGTCACGTCCTGCCCCCATGGAGGGGGTGTTCAAGGTTCGTGGGTCCCCACAGGGGGGATGATATTCTAGCCCACGCGCCCACAAAATGCCGTAATTCGAGATTAGAGATTCGTAAATCGGTCAGCCACCACGCGAGTGATGGTTTTAGTTTTCCATATTATTACGGGAATAAAGATGTTCCCTCTTGTATTAATACTCTACATATAGGATAATAGACATAAAGTGTCTATTATCCTATATGAATACCAAACTTCTCTCCTCACTTGAGTTCCTACCTTACTTCACCATCGAAGCCGTTAAGCAATTGCTTGACGCTGAAAGCCTGGCAGATGGATCCGTCCAAACCGCCCTTTACCGTTGGATGAAGACTGGTCAAGTTATCGCCCTCAAAAAAGGTGTGTACATGACCCGCCGCTTTTATGATTTACACAGGGCAGACGCAGAATTTGCCCCAATGGTCAGCGCCATTCTCATCCCACAATCGTACTTATCCCTAACCTATGTCCTCCAGCGTTTTGGCGTCATCAGCGACGTCACTTATCCAATCACAGGGATAACCCTGAAACAAACCCGGGTGATTACCAACACCTTGGGTACATATACTTTCCATAATATTAAAGCCAGTCTGTATCTGGGCTACACAACGGCAGAATACATGGGTATCCCCATTTCACAGGCAACCATAGCGAAAGCATTATTCGATTTCCTTTATCTCCGACCACTCATGGGCAGCCTCAGGTTACCTGCCTACAACCTGGCAGAAGACTTGCGCCTCAACCTAGATGACTTTTCAGAAAGTGACCGGTTAGCGTTCGAAGGTTTTGTGGAAACCAGCCAGAGCAAAAAAATGGACCTGATTCTACGTCACTTAAGGAGCACGGTATGGCAGCATTGATCCCATTGATGCAAAATATCCTCGCTCAAAAAGATCCCTTATTACCCAATGAGACCAAGAGGATTCTCCTGAAAGAGTTCTTACAAGGGTATGCGCTGGATTTCCTGTACAATCATCCGCTTTACCGTAAACTCAATTTTTATGGCGGTACTTGCTTGCACGTCATTTATGGTCTAAACCGATTATCCGAAGATATTGACCTGGATAATTCCATGGGGATTAATTTGGACAACTTGGAAATTGATCTCCTGACGTTCTTCCGTGTCACTATCGGTTACACAGACGTTTCTGCAAAGACACAGATTGGTGAATGGAATATTCGCCGCACAACTTTAAAGTTCCCGGTACTGAATGCACTAGGTTTATCAACCCACCTTGATGAATCACTGAATTTGAAAGTAGAAATTAGCCAGCACAAGCAAGTGTCAATCATTCAACGGACACCGGTGCTACTCTTTGGCAGGAGCCTGGTCGCCGCACATTTTTCACTTGAAACCATGATGGCAGGTAAGATGTTGGCATGCCTGGAACGGAATTTCCATAAAGGTGCAGGGGCAGACATCAAAGGTCGGGATTTTTATGACTTGCTGTGGTTCATGCAGCAGCGCATTCAACCTTTAGAGGAGAAACTATTGGCGGATGGACGCCACCCCTACACTACCCAATCTGCCATGCAGCAGTTAACGGACAAGGTCGCGAGCATGAAAATGTCTGACCTGGCTGAAGACCTCCTGCCGTTATTTGAGCAACGATCATTTATCGAAGCCTGGCTCGAGGGATTTAAGGAGAACTTCGACCGGCATGTGAGAGGATATATCTAATTTGCTCGTATAATCGGCATTATCATAAATCATTACTCTAGAAAAATAATCCGTAAGACCATGACTCACAATAAATCTAAACTGACGGATTTCTTCTCTCGTTTCTCGCCTTACCTGTAACTTTTCCTCTCCTCCCGCATCCAACCCCATAAAGGATCCAAAATCATGCCCAAACGCACCACCCCCGCCCAACCGACTTTCCCCGCCTGGCTGTGGATACTGCTGGCTGTCATCGTCGTTGCCGGCGCAGCCTTCTTATTGACCCGTCCAGCCCCGACCACCAACCTGCCCGTTGAAATCTCAGTCACTGAAGCCTACGAAGGCTATAACGCCGGCACGTTCATCCTCGACGTCCGCCAACCGGATGAGTGGGCTGCCGGGCACATCCCCAACGCCACCCTCATCCCCCTNNGTCAATGAGGTGCCCTCCGACCGCGAGGTCATCATCGTCTGCCGCTCCGGCAACCGCTCGGGTCAGGCGCGCGACCTGCTCAAGGAGGCTGGCTTTACCAATGTCACCAGCATGGCTGGTGGCATGAACGACTGGACCGCCGCCGGCTACCCGGTGGTAAACGAGCCGTAACCCTCCCCCTTCTGTGGTATCATCCTCCTTGCCGTACCATCGGCAGGGAGTTTTCATTTATGCCTGATTCACGTTTTGGCACCAGCCTGGATATCACCATCCTCACCCGCGCATCGGGCGAGGACTGGTACGAACTGGACCGCGGTCCGGGGGTGTGCTTCATCCCCGAAGGTCAACCTGGCATGGTGCGCGCCCGCTCGCTGGATGACGCCGGCTTGCGCATCCTGGTGGAAGAGATCAAAACCTGCCCCGCCATCACCGCCCTCAACCTTTCCGAGAACCGCAACATTACCGACAAGGGCATGGTTTTTCTTGCCACCCTCAGCCAGATTACCTGGCTGCATATCGGCTCCACAGATATCACCAATGAAGGCACNNCCCGCCTGGGCGACCGCGGCATGCGCCCGCTCAAAGCGCTGACCCGCCTGACTTACCTTGACTTGCAGGGCTGCGTCAAAGTGACCCATTCCGCCATCGTCTCGCTGGAACGGCGTGGTTTAACCATCCACAAATAAGCGTATGTCCATCACCCGCCCGCTGAATCCCCTGCCGCCTGCGGCAGACCCACTTTCCCACTTCCAGCCCATCCCCCTCAACCGACCGGTGCAAAAACCCCGGCGGGGACGCTGGCTGTGGCTGTTCCTGGTCATCTTTGTGGCTGGCTACTTCCTCAACCCGGTGCCGGTCAACTTGCTGGTGCTGGGCGTCGACCGCGCCCCGGACGGTTCCTACGTAGCGCGCACAGATACCATCATCCTGACCCAGGTGCGACCGCTTCAAGGGCAAGTGCGCATGCTGTCCATTCCGCGCGACCTGTGGGTGCCGATTGAAGGCGTGGGTGAGCAGCGCATCAACACCGCCCACTTNNNNATATCGTGGATGCGATGGGTGGGTTGGACGTCACCCTGGCAGAACCAATTGCCGGCTATGACGCCGGACAGTACCACCTGGACGGCGCCCAGGCGCTGGCGTTTGCCCGCAACCGGACAGGCGCAGACGATTTCTTCCGCATGGAAAATGGGCAGTTACTGCTCAAAGCCGCCCTAGAGCAGCTGCTGCAACCGCGCTCATGGCTGCGGCTTCCAGCCGTTGCGGCTGCGTTTTTCGAGGTGGTGCAATCCACGGTTCCCGTATGGCTTTACCCTCAACTGGGTGTGGCTGTCTTGCGTTCCGGTCCGGAGGGTATCAATAACCAGACCCTCACCCGCGAAATGGTCACCCCCTGGACAACCGGTGGCGGCGCTCAGGTGCTGCTTCCCAACTGGGACCTGATCAACCCCCTCGTATCTGAACTCTTCCGCTAATATCAGTGGTCTTTGTTTTTAGAATATCGCCTTTGCGCTCTTCGCGTCCGCGAATAGTGCGCCCCTCGTGGGGTTTGCGTTAAATTATTCCCCCTTCGCGTTCTTCGTGACTTCGTGGTTAATCTCGCTTTTCCGGCTAACCTTATTCATCACCATCACCCAAATGGACACCACCCAGGCAGGTCCGACCGCGGCGGCAGCCAGCAGCAAGTGCTGCAAAGGCTTGGGCGGGAAGGGCGGAATCCACTCAAACAGCGGACGTCCGACCAATTGCTGGGCAATGGTGGTAATACTAAAAAACAGTCCCAGGAACATCTCACGTCCCCCCAGCAGGATGGCAAACCCCACCACCCATACGCCGTACCACATGTGATACCAGGTCATGGTGACCAGCAGGAAGAACATCAGCGTTGAAAAACTGGCGCGGATAAATGAGAGGGGCGAGGTATCCTTCCAGGCGCGCAGCGCTTGCCAAAAGGCAAACATCACGGTAATGATCCCTGCACTTAGCGAGACCACGCGAGCAGCCATGCCTTCATCCAGCGTATTCAACAATAGGAAGTAAATCACAGCCGGGATGGAGGTGGTAAAGTGGGTCGAGCGGTACGCCCATTGCAGGATTTCGGGACCGNNGTCGCCTGATCGCGAAGTGCGATAAAGAAGGCTGCCGGCATCACAAATATGGGTATCATTTTGAAAAGGATGCCAGCCGTCAGGGCAAGCATCGCCAGTGTGTGCCGTTTATAGACTATGGCTAACGCCGCCGCCAACATGCAGAAAACAACCGTGATGTCGTTATGTCCGTTGCCGATGGTGGTGTACAGGATGAGCGGGTTCCAGGCAAACAGCAAAACGTTAGGCAAAACTTCATCCGGTTTCAATTTTTTTGATAGGTAGCCGATCAGGGCGACACAACCAGCGTAGAAAAGAGCAACCAGGGTTTTAAACGTGATGACATTGGTCATAATGGAATCGCCGGACCATTTTGCCGTATAACCTGCCATTATTTCCCACAGCGGACCGTAAACAGAGGCAGTGCTTTTCCAGGCGACATAATCAATGAATGGGTCGTTGGGGTAGTTGCCTTTTACATCTATATAAGGGTTGCCGCCGTAAATCTGCCAGATGCGACCATGGAAGACATACGAGAACAAATCGGCGGCATCAAATGGGAACAGAAACGTCAGGGCTTCAACCATCAAAAATGCGCCGACTAAAACGATTATCCAGGCGACCCACCCCTTTGCTTTTCGGGCAGCCTGCCATCCCAAATAATACAGCCCCGACAAAACCAGGAAGCACACCCCCAACCTGACCAGCGACCAGGGTCGCCGGCTGAACAGGTAAGCCAGGTCCTGGCGCGCACCCCGGTTAATCAGTTCATTCAAGCTGGCTGGTTGAACAAAGAAAAATATATAAATAAAAAGGGTAAATCCACCCGCCGCTGCCAGAACCAGTACGGGGTTGCCCAAAAACCGTTTAATCGCCTGCCATAATGGTTTCATCACATACTCCGCTCCCCATTATACAGAAAACCCCACGGCAAACAAAATTTCGTTATACTAAGGAAAACCGGAGGTAGAGCATGAAAGCACCCATTTTTCGCCGTTTGGGATTATATCTGTCAGCGTTAAGTTTGCTGATTGCGGGCTGCAGCACCCTCAAGGATAATCCCACGCTTTCTAAAAACCAGACCCCTGCCCCTGCAGAATTAGACGACTGGTTGGGACCCTATGCCCCGGAGCGCTTGTGGGGCAACCCTCGTGAAGCGCTCAAAGGAGATGGGTGGTCTTTCGGTTATAACACTGCTCTGGTCACCCCCTACCAAACCGGTGAAGATGGTATCGCTTCGCTCACAGACAAAGAAATGAACGCCCTGCTCACCTGGGCATTTTACACCCCCGCGCAGCCCTACCTGACAGAACGGCTGTATGGGTTGGATGGTCCCAACGGAGAATATGGTGAAACGGTCAAAGAGGACAGGGTATTCCTGGAGAACACTCCCGACCACAGCTATATGCGCTACCGCTATACCTACCCGTTTGAGGCTGATTTTGCGCAAGTGGAAATTGAGTACGCCAAGCAGGACGGTCGCTCCATGGTGGCACAGATTAACCTGACAGGCTTAGCCAATGCGAGCAATGCTCCCCTTTNNGTTCTGGCAGTCATTCCAGAAGCAGCCCCACAAGCCTGGCAAATCACGCAAAACAGCTACGCCAACCGGGCACAAATCAGCGCTGCCCTGGTCAATACCCAGGTTTTGACAAATGAAGGCAAGGGCAATAAAGCTGCCTGGCAGTACACGCTCAACCTCACACCCGGCGAAAGCCAGGCGCTTCGCTTTGGCATTGGCTATGCCAGTAATGCCAATCAAGCCATTGCCCGCGCAGATTCAGCGCTCAAAGATGCGGCATCCGTGCTCGCAACCCGGGAAAGTGAAGCTCAGGGTTTATATCGCGGGGATGTCAGCGCGCACCAGGACCTGTATCAGGCAGCCCTCATGAACCTGCTCTGGAACAAGATGTATTACGCCTATGACGGCTCCTATCAGGCACAATTCCTGGGCGCCATTGACATCCACGACGTCATCCTGGTGCCGGATAAATGGGAATTCCCCTGGCCTGCCATGTGGGATACCTGCTTCCAGGCAAAAGTGGCAACCCTGGCGGATATCTCCCTCGCCAAGCATGACCTCAGCTTGTTCCTCTCCGACCGCTGGCAAACCAAGACCGGGCATATGCCCAATGTGGAATGGGACCTGATGGGTGAAACACCTCCCCTGTTCGCCTGGGCTGCCTGGCAAATTTATCAGGCTGATGGCGACCGTGCCTTTTTGGAAACGGTGTTCCCGCAACTGGAATCGCATTACGCCTATGTGCGTAAAGCCTATGACCGCGACAAGGACGCCCTGCACACCGGCGGATTTATGGGCATGGACAACATCCCGCGACCGGGCAACCCGAACGAGGAAGAAGCCGACCTGAGTGGCTGGGTGGCATTCTTTGCCCAGGATATGCAGCGAATTGCTGCCGAGTTGGGCAAGACCGACCGGGCGGATTTCTACCAGACCCAATATCAGACCATCAGCGCTACCATCAATGAGCAATTGTGGGATGTTGAAACAGGTTTTTATTACGACCGCAACGACAACGGCTTCCTGATGGAGAAATCCTACGCCGGATTGATACCTTTCATTGCCGGCGTCAGCACCCCCGCACAAACCGAAGACATCCTGGCAACGCTCAGCGACCCAATGCAGTTCTGGTCAGAGTATGGCGTCCGCAGCCTGTCTGCCCAGTCTGACTTGTATGAGCCCGGTTATTCCGTCACCGGGTGGAAAAATTCCAATTGGCGGGGTCCAGTTTGGATGCCCATCAACTACCTGTTGGTGCAACGTCTTGAAGAAGTGGATCCGGTTTTGGCGGATCAGTTGCGCGAAAACCTGATTGCGGTCGTGGAGCGCAATTGGCAGGAGACGGGACGGTTTTATGAATATTACGACGCAGAAACAGGAAAGGGCATCGGCGCTGATCACCAAACTGGCTGGACAGCGTTGGTGGCAAACCTGATCTGGGAGAAGTACCACCAATGAAATTAAGGGGTAAAATCCTGAGCACGACACCTGACCCGGGCAGCCTGGCAGTTTGGGGGTTAGGGCAAATGGGTGTGTTGCTAAAAACC
>DFYN01000053.1:0-412 GCA_002383615.1 Anaerolineaceae bacterium UBA4081 | reverse complement strand
CTACCTGAAGAAATCACCTTTGCCGATTACGTCCTTTGCACCCATGAACACATGGACCATGCCGACCCGCTGACGCTGTCGCTACTGGCAAAGGCATCCCCTCAGGCGATATTTATCACCACGCAATTCGCCGCTCCCATCCTTAAGGAAGCCGGAATTACCTCCGAACGGATCCTCTTTCCACCCCTCAACCAGCCGCTGGTATTGGATGGTGTAACCCTCTGGGCGATTGCCGCAGCCCACTATGAACGTGAGATTGACTCACTGAAAGGTGCACGTTACCTGTCCTTCATGCTGGCGATGGATGGCGTCCACTTCTTTCATTCAGGTGATACCCTGCTGCATCCTGATTGGCTGGCGGATTTACGTCGCCTGCCGCGTGCCGACGCTGCCATGCTGGCAGTCAACGGGC
>DFYN01000045.1:12088-13449 GCA_002383615.1 Anaerolineaceae bacterium UBA4081 | reverse complement strand
ATCCTGACCATTTACTCGGTTCCAAAATAAGACTGCCGCAGCCCTTCCCATTCAGAAGAGGGTGTGTTTTGTTCCAATATTCGCCAAAAGTCAGCGCTGGTGGCGATTCCTCCCCTCATTTCCGTCAGGTAGGCGCGTACAAACGCAAAGAAGGCAGCATCCCCCAATTTCATATGCAAGGCATGCAAGAAAGAAGCGCCACGCAAGTAAACTGCGTTGACATATGGACGAAATCCCTCATAGATTGAGGTTGGCGCGCCAACATCACCCAGGGGTGCATACCACCACACCCGGTTACGCCACCACCATTCTCCCAATTCAGGATGCAATTCTTGATACCAGATATATTCCGAATATGTGCACAACGCTTCGTCCAACCAGGCATCCTGCACCGGGTCATTACCCACCTGGGCGAACCACCACTGGTGCGCAGTCTCATGCACACTAATCATGGTTAAGTAGTTGTCCACCCGTCCATCATAACTGGCAAAGTACTCACTGCCGATGAAGAACAAACCATCGGATTCCAGACCATCCGGAAAACCAACCTCAACCAGCGCCAGAGTTGAGCGTGGGTAATCCCCATACTTATCGGAGAACACGCGTACTGCGCTGAATGTGTTGGCAATGGCTGCCATACCAGCATCGTGATGTTCGGGAAAAATCATGGCATGAACCGTCAATTCCTCTTCGGTTGAGGTAATGACTTCCATCGTGTCGGTTACCGCCAGCGCCAGTGTCCGCCCGGCAGGCAAGTCAAACTCAGCCAGACCTCCTGAAAAAGAGGTCAAACCCGCTCCCACCACCTGCAGCCCTTCGGGTTGGCTCAGGTATAAACTCAGGTGGATATCTGCCTGGTCGTAGGTGAGGTATTCGCCCGCAGGATTGGGGTGGGCTACTTGAAATTCGCCTGCTTCATTCAAGTGGGCGACAAAGGGATACCAATCCGTGAGGGTCATCATTCGCCGTGAGGCTCCCAACGGTGCCACTCGGTCTGGTATGTGGAGGTTGAAGCGCAGCGTCATACCCACTTTTCCACCCGGCAGCAAATCCGACTGCAACGGTACGGAGAGCGCTGCATCTTGCAGCGTGAATGCCTCAATCGATGTGCCGTCCTGCCAGGCAAGCCTCTCCAGTTGGAACACACCCTCTGTCCGCAGAGGTTCCACCACGAACACAAGTTCCGTTAAGGTTGAATTGGAAGAGTTAACATAGATGACATCTTCAGTCACTGCTAACTGGCGTCCCGGGTAGTTCAACGCTGCCGTCAGGTAATATTGAGTCAGGGTGCTGATATCGGTACCTGAGGGTGAGTCCGCAATATGAGGTGTGGGGGTGGCAACACCAGTTGGGAAGAGCGG
>DFYN01000045.1:0-11983 GCA_002383615.1 Anaerolineaceae bacterium UBA4081 | reverse complement strand
CACTCATGATAAAATTAACCCAGATGCGCAGACCCACTGCAGTCATATCTCACCGGGGAGACGTAATTTGACCACACCATCCATGCCGAAACTCAATCAGGGTGCTCAAACCCTGGTGCAAATGTCCATCCTCAAGCAAACTTCCAGCCAACATCCTTACCTGGGGGTTCATCATTGGTTATATGCCTTGATTGAACGGCACACGGCTCTGGTGGAAGCCCTATTGCCCGGGGAAGATATCAACGCTATCCGCCAGCAATTGCCTGAAAAACTAAAGGCGGGCAGCCTGGGCGATCAACTGCCAGTTGACCAGGTCGTGCAAATGGCGGAAGCGCAAGCAGCATCCCGCGGCAAGGAACAAGCCACCGAACGGGATATGGCTGTCGTGATTTTGCGGGCAGCCGGCTTTCAACCCGCTGAGTCGCTCGCCACACCGGTAACGCCAAGTCAGGTTCAGCCAGTTATCGATACTACCCCGCACGCCAAACCAACCCCCACCCTGGACAGCTTTGGACGCGACCTGACCCGTCAGGCGGCTGATGGAAAATTGGGGCAAATCATTGGGCGGGATATGGAAATTCAATTGGCAATTGAAACCCTCTGCCGTCGAACCAAACGCAACCCCTGTTTGGTTGGTCCGGCGGGTGTGGGTAAAACCGCCATCGTGGAAGGCATCGCTTCCCGTGTGCAGGCTGGCAATGTGCCCGACATGCTCAAAGGGGTGCGCATCATTGCCTTACAGCCATCCACCCTGGTGGCAGGCGCCAATTATTCCGGTGAGCTTGAAAAGCGCATGACTGCCATTTTACAGGAAGCCAGCCAGGAAAGTATCATCCTGTTTATCGACGAAATCCATACCATCATGGGTGCGGGCGGCATGATGGGGCTGTCTGATATAGCCAGCATCCTCAAACCTGCCCTGGCACGCGGCGACATGGCGTGCATTGCCGCCACCACCGATGACGAATACCGCCGCTTCATTGAAAATGATNNGTCGTTGAACACCACTTTGGAATCCAAATATCAGATCAAGGTTGCTGAAGGTGTGCTGCCCTGGTTGGTGAAGTTTGGCGCTCAGTATATGCGCAACCGCTACTTTCCGGATAAGGCTGTGGATTTACTGGAACAGTGCTTTGCACATGCCGTTGCGCAGCAAAAACCCGCCATTGACATGGCTGAAGCGCAAACCGTCGCACAACGAATGATAGGCATGCCGCTTGCGCTGGAAGAGCGATTGAAGACCCTGGCAGTCAACCTGGTGGGGAAAAACTTAATGGACAGCGACCAGGTCCAGTTCTTATTGGGCAGGCTGCAGGTCACTATGCGCGGGCTGGATTTGCGCTCAGGTAAACCCAACGCCATGCTGTTGGTCAGTGGTCCTTCGCGGGACAGCAGCGCCGCCCTCGCAGAAACAATTGCCGCTGCCCTGTATGGCAGCCCTGAGCGGGTAGTCACTATTGACCTTGGACGTATGACCGAATCACACGACATCACCCTGTTAGTTGGTTCACCTCCCGGGTACGTTGGATACAAAGACACGGTACCCCTGCACAAGTTGATGCAAACACCCTGGTGCGTGGTCCGCTTTGAGAACGTAGACCAGTGCCACCCTGCCATCCGGGATACCCTTGCCCAGGCGTTCAAAGAAGGTCGCATCACCGACGGACTGGGGCGCTCCATCTATTTTAGTGATGCGATTCTGCTTATTACCGCAGACCTTGATTTTATCGGTGCCAAAGGTAACCTGGGTTTTACACCTCCAGACGATGATACCCAGATGGAAGAAAATCAGGAAGCATTTTTCAAGAGTATCATTGCAGCCATTGGCGAAGACCTTGCTTCCCAGGTGGACCTGGTTTTATATGGATTGCCGCCCTCAGAATCGGGCTCCCGCCAGTGGTTGGAGAAAAACCTGCTGGCAGATTTGTCCCTGCGATATGAAAAACAGGGTATGGCGCTGGAATGGGACGAGAGCTTGCTGGATTACCTGATCAAACAGCAAGGCAGTGTCTTTACTGAACAAGATTGGGAACACTGGGTGGACCGGGCATTAACGCCTGCGCTCATCCCTTACTTACCGGAGAGCACCGGTGGTAATCCTGTCAAATTAAAATTACGAATGGAAGAAGGCAAACTGGTGGTCGACCAGCTGACTTGAATGAACACCGCCCTGAAATTTCAGGGCGGTCCTTATTCGGTTTCGTTGAGTTTATGGACACTGGATTTGCAGGTCGTCGATGACAGCGCTGCCTGTCATCGCAAAACGCACCTTTCCACTCGGTGGTACAGCCATCAGGTCGCTTGTCGTCTTAAACACCTCTGCTCCATCAATTTCTATGCTAACCATACCGGTTGGACTGACCAAAATAGTCGCCAGATGGGCTTGTTTTCCATCGACCGCCGGGAGTGGAAAAGTAACTTCTGCACCGTCTTCACGCTGCAGCATCACCTGTGCAGAATCCTTATTAATCTGAATGGACATTAACGGAACTGCACCAATCGCGACCTGCGTTTCACTGCCAAACAACTGAAGGTGGATGGCAGATGAAGTTGAAATCAAAGTCAACTGGATTCTTAAATTGCTGGTGAGAGGTAACGCCGGACTATAGGTAAGAATACCCTTGCCCACATCGCTATTCAACCGCAATACGCCGCCGCGGGTCTCATCTATCGTCTCGATGGCAGCTCCCACTGTACCTGTTTTTACCCAATCAGATGACAGTGATTTATTTGCAAAATCTTCCGCCAGCGGCTGCAGCGCCAAGGCAGGATCAAGGGTCGCAGTTAATGGAAGGGTCGTCGGTTTAGGTGTAGGCTCTGCCGTGGGTGCAATGGTTGGTTCTGGCGTGGCTTCTATGGTTGCCTGCATCTCTGTTGGACGGGCAACAACCGGTTGGGATGTCACAGGGGTGCGATCTGGCAGCCCGGTGTGTGTAGGTCCAAATAATCCCGGCAGGATGATGACTGCCAATATGCCCAGGACCACCAGCAATGCTAATCCGATCCATATCTTGCGCATCTGAGCTTGTTTTGTCGGGTTGGCAACCCCTACAGGCAATGCCTGTACATCTTCTGACACAGTTATCCCTGCTTCAGGTATGGCAACCTCATCAAACTCAACCTGCGGTTCTTCCATAGCCTCTGCCATTCCGGAAAGGGGAAATGCCAGCGGCGCTGCTTCCTCATGCGCTGGAGGCTCAGCAGGAGCTTCACCATCCGGTTGGATCCCAACCACATCCGGTTGGTGAACCGCTTTTCCGCAACCCGCACAAAAACGAGCGCCTGTGCGTAGCGGCTTGCCGCAAAACTGGCACACTTCGCTTTCAGGCTGGGCTGGTTCAGGCTCAGATGGGGGTGCGGGCGCTTCATTTACAGCAGGTGCATGGATATCCGAACCGCAATAACCACAAAAAGCAGCATTCTTCCGCAGGGCGTTCCCACATTTGGGGCAATGGCTGGGTGTCACTTAATCCTCCCGGGCATGTCAGGCAATCCCCATTTGTTGACCAATTTTCAAACCCAGCTCATGTTGCGGGTCCAGCTGCAATGCTCTTCGGATGGCTTCTTTTGCCTCATTGGGTTGGTGCAACTCAATCATACATATGGCTAACTGCACATATGTGTCCGGGTCACATGGGTCTGCCTTCAGGGATTGGAGGAATGCCTCAGCCGCATCCTTGAATTTACGTTCTGCCCGCAGGATATCACCCATATAATAATATGCCAGGGCGTGGTCAGGGTCATACTTCACCGTCTCGCTGAAATACTTAAGCGCGTCCCTGGGTTTATTCTTCTTCATATGGACAATGCCAAGGTAATACAACACACCCGGATGATGCTTATCCTTGTCCTGTAATTTTCGCAACAATCCTTCTGCATCCGNNAAAGTTCCATGTACATCACGACAACCTGGCGCACCAGGTCAACATTTCCTGGTTCCAGACGGCATGCCTGTTCCATTAACTGCATCCCTTGTGAGCGTTTGTCGCTTTGCCAGTAGGCAATAGCCAGTTGGGTCAACAAATGGACATCGCTTGGGAACAACCTCACAGCGTCTTCCAACATGGAAACCGCATCATCAAACTCTTTAAGTTCAAGGAAACAACCGCCCAACCGACTAAACAAGTCAGGGTCTTTGATACCCAGATGATACGCCATTTGGTATTCGTGGGCAGCAGCCTTCAAATCATGTTGCTGCAAACGCTTGTCGCCAGCCAGGATGTGCTGGCGCGCATTGCCCGTATCAGGTGGGGTGGTCGGATTACGATGCCCGCATTTCGCGCAAAACAATGCCCCTGCCCGCATCGGATACCCACAATGAAGGCATTGGGTGGCTCCGCCGGCTAAATTACTGCCACACCTGGAGCAAAATTTTGCACCTTTACGGGAAGGCTGCTGGCAATTCGGACATACAGTTCCGCCTTCATACCCCTGAACAGGCATTCCTGAAACCATTTGCAATGCGGTCAGCATTTCACCTGCCGTTTTGTACCTGTCCAACACATTCAAAGACATCGCCTTGAGGATGACGCCTTCCAATTCAGGGGACACGCGGGGATTTTTGCCACGCACAGATAGGAGCGGCGTGTTCTTGATCAAACGCTCTGCGCCGGGAGTTGGGATGGCTGAGGTTAACATACACCACATGGTTGCACCCAGTGCATACACATCTGAACTGGTATTGGTATGCCCCAGTCCGCTGTATTGCTCGGGCGGTGAAAATCCCTGGGTAATCGCTTTGGCAACATCGACGGTTTCTGTGGCGGACCCAATCTTGGATATACCAAAATCCACCAAAATGGGCTGTCCTTTGGAATTCATGCGCAAATTACTGGGTTTGATATCGCGGTGAATAATTGGCGGTACTCGGGCATGCAGGTAAGCGACTGCATCGCATACATCCAGCATAATTTTGATGACAGTGGCTGTATCCATCACAGTGCCCTGGTGGTAAGCATCCTCCACCATTGACATGATATCCTGCCCATCAATGAAGTCCATTACCAGGTACGGTCGACCGTCCGCTTCAAAGAAATTCAAGACTTTGACCAGGTTGGGATGACTCAGTTTTTCCAACAAGGCAGCTTCAGCCCGAAACAGGGCTAGCGCTTCGGGGGTATTCTTGTGTTGCTCTTTTATCGCAACTTTCAGGTTGTTCCCTTTTGTATCTTCCGCCAGGTACACAACGCCGTAGCCGCCGCGTCCCAATTCCTTGACGACCTTATAGCGGCTGCCTACAAGCGTTCCTGCCGGCAGTGCCGTGATATCAGAGTCTGGTGCCATTTACATGCTCCTGAACAACGTTCGTCCGAATCCTGAAGATAGGCTTAATGCCCTGTTATGGCGTGGCGGTCGGGTCGTCTGAACTTGGCAGGCGGCGGGTTTTATTACCGCCCAGATTGATGGTCTTACCTAATTCACCGCCAACCCCTCCCTGCTGCTCCATTTGGTCAGCAGCCTGGATTAAATCATTACCAAGGCTGGTTTCGCCCTGTTTAATTAGGATGGTTCCGGCATCCCGCAACTTGCGCGTCGCTCCCACCATGTCACCCTGGGCAGCCAGTTCCAAAGCCTGGGTCTGGTTCTTGAAAGCTTCGACCCGTTCCACCCAATTCATCACACGGGGATTAACCTCGCGGAATAAAGATGCGTCATTTGTGAAGTTGAGGATCAAGTCTACAGATTCCCGTTGAATACCTTTTCCCGGCACTTCATAGGTAATTTCCACCTGCGCTGCCCGCATCTGCCCGGCGTTACGCGATGGAATACCGAGGGAAACCACAAAGGACATGCCGCCCTGTTCAACCTCGCCGATGGGGATAACTGCGTTGCGTCCTTGTAATACGCTGGTGTCCAGTTTGCGAATCAAAGGAACTGCCTGGTAGGCTGCGTGCGCTTCCACACCTTCCACCATATGCACCGTCAAGGTGGCATTCTTGGCGACCACTTGCATGGAGCTCATGGCATCCTGGAAAATATCCATAATTTTGGTGGGATCCGGGATGTGGTCAGCATAGCCCTGTCGGCTGCCAACTTCTCCGCCTACACTTAAATCCGCCAGTTCCTGGATGAAATCAGCGTTCCAATCTCCCTCACCGCCAAACCCCAGGCAAATAACAGGCACACTTCGACCTGCCGCATTAATTACTTCACGACGAGAATCATCTTCCCGATCTGTAGCCTGCCCATCTGTTAATAGTAGGATACGCGAAACCCGGCTGGCGTCCACGTACTTACTGACTTCCTCGATACCCCGGCGGATGCCCGGCGCCATGGTTGTTCCACCGGCGTCGCGGATGGTGTCCACCCGCTTTTTCAATGCCGCTTTATCTGTCACTTTGGTGGCAGGCACCAGGGTTTCTGTATCCGAGTCAAAGATGACAATGGAAATGACATCATTTTCATCCATTTGGTCAATCAGCGCTTTTACCGCTTCGCGCATAGTGCGTAGTTTCTCGCCCGCCATCGACCCGGAATGGTCCAGCACCAGGCAGAAGTTAAGCGGTAAGCGCACATTGGACAACACTTGACCGGGCTCAAGCTCCAATAAAAGATGCACCTGGGTTGGGGTGCTCACGGCAATGTTTGTCTTGCTCGCCATCATGGATAATTTCATCAGGTCAGACATGGTTCAACTCCTTGGTTGTTCTCAACAATGGTCATCCCATCCGAATGTTGCCATGTTGAGCGAAATAGCAAAAAGATTCAATCTACAATACTTTCTACCTAACCTAAAAAGATAGCATCCAATAGGATTACCAGCAGACCCACAGCAACAACCGCCTCTATCACCATCCACGTCAGGACTGATGACCACGCCTTTTGGTTCTGCTTCCCCTCAGGTAAGGCAACCGCCTTGACTGCAATGGCTTCCTGTGCTTTGTCGGTGATAATCTTCAACTCGCCTGAACAATCGCGAGACTGTTGAACCATGCGGCGTGCATGCCAGCCTGCCCAATCCTTGACCCACTTTGGTGAGCGCTCAAACCGCTCCATGGCTGCGCCTGGCTGCCAATTGGACAATTGGATCGTCTTGATATCCACGCCTAACTGTAAAAACTGGCTGCCAGTCCATTGAGTCGGATGTGAGCGGAACCAGGGTTTGTCAAACCTGGCAGTTGCAGCCGCACCNNTGCTCAAACTGACCAAATTCCACGATATGATCCGAAACCACAATTTCCGGTTCTCCTACAACCCCAACCTTGAATGGGTGGGATGAAATCGGTTGAGAAATCGACGGCATGTCCAGGTTTCCAGGAAGGTCACCCTGTACCTCTTCATCCTTTAACCGCTCAAACTCTGCTTGTGGTCCGAATAAATCATGCAGGAATTCCCGGGTGGATTGCTGACGTTGGTCTGGTTGATACTGGACAGCTTTTTGGATAGCGTCCGACGTCCTCTGACTGATAGCCGGATTGAGTGCAACGACAGGCAGAAACTGGAATGGTTGCCGCCCGGGATCGCGCCGTGTCAATAAATGGTGAAGTGTTGCTCCCAGGGAGTAAATATCGCTGGCGGGATTAGTTTGTCCCCGTTCACTGCGCACATAAAGCTCAGGAGGTGCATATCCCGGTGTGCCAAATATGTAAGTATCCTTGGTCTGGTGAGGTTTATAAAATCGGGCAATGCCGAAATCAATCAGTTTGATATGATCGGTCTGGTTAACCACCATCAGGTTGCCGGGTTTTAAGTCACGGTAAATGATAGGCGGTTCACAGTGGTGCAAATAATCCAGCACATCACAAATCTGCCAAGCCCAAGTCAAAACAAGTTGTTCTGGCAAATACTGTCCCGCAGGCAGGTCATGCAACACCTGCTCAAGGGTTTTACCGTCAATAAATTCCATTACAAAATAGGGGCGACCATTGGCTTCGAAGGAATCCACTACCCTGGGTAAGTTGGGATGGTCAGACTGACGCAGGATGTCATACTCCTGGCGAAAAAGNNCTGTTTTGAGTATCTTTGACCAGATAAATCGCACTCATTCCGCCCTGTTTAATCAACTTCACCACCAGAAAGCGCTGATTTAATAGCGTATTAATGGGAACGCGACCTGTTTCAAACGGATGAGAAATGGGCGGTTTATGCAGATCTGTGCCGCAGTGGGCGCAGAATACAGCTGCTAATCGATTTGCCCGTTGGCAGCGAGGGCAAAGGATGCCATCAATGGGCTTGCCGCAATTTGAACAGATCCGGACGCCAGGCTGGGCGGGTGATCCGCAATGGACACAGGTAATTTCGACAGGCGTTACTACCGCCAATTTCTTACCGCAAAACTGGCAGAACTGGGCTCCTGCCCTGTTCCCCTTACCACAGGCAGGGCAAAGTAAGGACATCGGCTCAACCGGTGTTCCGCAAATGTGGCAAAACTGGGCAGTGTCACGCAGACTTGCCTGACATTTCCTGCATGTCTGGCTCATGGCTTAGGCTGCTCCTTTTGTTCAAGGAAAGTGAAAGCTACCGACCCAAACCGGACCAGTGAACCATTCTTCAATCCAAACCGGTTGTCCGGGTCAATTTTGCGTTCTTCGTCCGGTTTGCCATTGAAAGCAATGTAAGTGCCATTACGGCTGCCCGAATCTTTGACCATGTAAAATTTTTGCCCGTTAGGCAAGGTATCCACCTGAATTACCGCATGATGGGCAGATATGCTTGAATCTTTGATAACCAGGTCATTATCCGGAGCGCGTCCAACCGTAATGACCTTTTTGGCAATGTCACTCAGGTGGAAAACTGACACGCTTGAGTGATGTCCATAGGCAACCAACTCAGCAAACGGATCAGGTTTCCATGCGCCGGTTAACATACTGGTCTTATCCAATAGTCCTGTCCCGTCAAATTCGGGGGGACGCCACAAGTTGAGGTTGAGCATCTTCGGGATGCGTCCCATTTCAATATCAGTCAGCTCAATCTCGCCCTTGATAGACGATTGTAGAAGTTCATAATTCAGGAAGTAATCCCGACCCAAACACTTGGTCGGCTTTGACATTTCGATTTGGCTGTCGGGATGCAGTTTAGGACTGATCACGACATAAGAGCGGGCTTTTCGCCAATTAACGAAAGATTGGCGGGTTACATCTTTGCTGATTTCTTCATGGTGTCGAGAACTCCAATTGACAAAGTTCTCGTAGGAAGTCCTCATCTGGCGGAATGGACTGCTGTTGACTGGATTCATAGTGTGTTCTTCGAACTGACCATCTGGCTTGGGTTCAAAGGCTTTCCAGGGTCCTTCAGTGCCTCCCACAATCTTCCATTCGCAAAACTTATGCTCAACAATAAAGATAAAGTCTTGCTTCATGACCACCAAGTCAATTTCCAACCCTCCCTCTGGGATGAAGGTAAACAGGGCTGTGTAATGCTTGGGTTGCGGTTGCAGCACCCGGTACAAATCCCCCACCATCGATTGGGTGGCGTCATCGGTCGGCCATTGCCCAAACCAAATATCAACCGTCATGGTCAGATCTCCTCAAATGATGAAATATCATCTCACCTTGCTACTGATGGTAACGGACCAGGATTACTGAGATATTGTCTTCGCCGCCCGCGTCATTGGCTGCATCTACCAGTTTTTGGCAGGCATTTTTCAAATTATCTGATTCTTCGATGATCCTGACCATTTCCTGTTTATCTCGAACCATTTCCCATAATCCGTCCGAACATAAGAAGAGCACATCACCATCCACCAGGTCCACCTGGAATAAGTCTGGCGATACCTGCTCTGCCTGCCCTAATGAACGGAAAATGATATTCCGCTGAGGGTGGGTATAAACTTCCTCTTCCTTGATCATGCCTTGTGCCAACAAGCCACCCACCAGGGAATGGTCTTTCGTAATTTGATTCAACTGATGGTCGCGAACAACATATGTCCGCGAATCTCCGATATTGGCAATCAATGCCTTTGAGCCTTGTACCAAAGCCATCGTTAATGTCGTCCCGGCATCTCCCGCCTCTTTTGGTCGCATACGCGCCAGGCGTAATATCGCTTCATTGGCACGTTGAATGGCTGTCAGCAGGCGGTCGCTTAAATCCGAATCGGGTAATCGGCGTGTTGCCGAAGCCCCACTGACAGCTGCATCGATATCCGAATCTGAGAGGACAATGGTTGTGCTGGAATCTACAGCGCAGAACAGGTCGGAGAGTTCATGCTTGATGGCGGCAATCGCAACCCCACTGGCAAGTTCTCCACCCAGGTGTCCGCCCATGCCATCACATACGATGAATACACCCACAGGTTCCGAATCCAAGGCGGATTGGACAATGTACCAGTGGTTGTCCTCATTTATTTCCCTTATACGCCCAGCGTCCGATAGCCCCTGGTATTCAAGGTACATGTCATACCTCCTTTGGCAGGATCTGCGCCTGCGGTATCCGTATTATCCCGCTGAGACAGTTTACGCTTACCGCCTCAGTCCACGCCTGCACCATTTATTTGACGTGATACACCAGGCGCAACTTGCCCAGGATAATTTCATCACCATCATTCAAAGCATACTTCTGACCTGGGGTGAGTTGTTGCTGACGCAGGAAGGTATGATTGACCGAGTTCAGGTCTTCCACATACACAATGCCGCCCTGAAAACTCAGTTTGCAATGCCGCCGGCTGACACCTTTGTTGATAGCGTCAAATTTATCCAGGTCAACCTCAGGGAATGCACCCGATTGAGGGTCCTGACGACCTATGGTCGCTTCGGTCTTGCCAGCTGGTATGACTACATCTTCGTTAAATTCTAAAACAGTGAAACGACCTGCAAGACCAATTAATGGTTCGACAATCGGTCCTAAACCTCCACCCCCATCGATAGGAGGTGTTGCTGGTTTGACCCGCTCCCCGCAGGATGGACAAAATTCATCTTCCGGGCGTAACGGAGCGCGGCAGAGCGGGTTGGGGCACTGCAGCCCCGGTTCAACCTGGTTTCCACCACCTTGATTACCCTGCTCAACTTCAGGTTCGGAACCACCCGGTCCTGTTATTGGACCACCCCCACCGACGGGTTGATCCTCAAGCACATACCCGCATTTGTCACAAAATCGGGCATCATCTGTGTTATCAGTTCCACATTGCGAACATTTCTTTGTCATGATATTTCTCCTTTTTGGTTCGAACTCACTTAAGTATTTTACAACTATTCAATGACGGTCGTTCTTTCTAAATGAGAGAGCCGCTTATCTTCTGATTATTAGATGACATTTAACTTCCATTTTGCCTGAGTAGCATTCGCAAATCCTCCTAATCCCCTTTACTGTGTGGCAGGTCGGTTTTTAAAACCTGCACCACAATCACACTGATATTATCCTCACCTCCGGCTAAATTAGCAAGGCGAACCAATTCATCACTTGCCTGCTGTGGTTCAGGATATTTCTCCAACGTCGCCAGTATTTCTGGCGGACGAACCATCTCCCACAAGCCGTCACAACACAGGAGCAAACGGTCTCCCGCTTCAACGGTCGCAGTAAAAATATCCACAGTTAGCTCCGCCTTGTCACCCAGGCTGCGAAGGATAATATTACGCTGCGGATGAGTATAGATTTCATCCGGTGTAATAATCCCTGCAGCAGCCAGCCCAGCAACCACGGAATGGTCCTTGGAAATCTGGTTCAAGACGCCATTGTGAATTAGATATGTGCGGCTGTCACCCACATTTGCCACCCAAACCTGCTGCCCAATCACCAGCGCGCAAGTCAAGGTGCAGCCCATATCCAGGTGTTCCCGCTGGCGGAAAGCCAGAATACGGCGATTGGCAGCCTCTACTGCGTCTTTCAGGTAATCCACCACCCGTTCCGGAAGCGGCGTTTCATCTTCTGCCAGGGATTGAAAGATGTGGAGCAGCAAATACTTTGCCAATGCCCGAACTGCAATCCGGCTGGCGACTTCACCGGCATCCGCTCCACCAATACCATCCGCTACTGCAAAAAAGGCTGCACCCGGGTCTGGTAGCGTTTCACAAATCGCTGTCAATTGGATAACTAACAGGCTGTCTTCATC
>DFYN01000181.1:906-2592 GCA_002383615.1 Anaerolineaceae bacterium UBA4081 | reverse complement strand
GTCCCCGATTACCGCCATTTGGCTTACCGCTTTGGCTCAAACCTGGTGCAGACGGTTATCAAGCGAGGTGTGGTTTACACCAATCCAACTTAGAAAATCGGTCCAACGAGCAAACAGGTATAGATTCCTTATATCTTTACGAATGAACCATTATTTAGCCATGCAGCGTAAAGAACGGGGTAAAATATATCCGTCCGTGTGCTCTTATTCCATTTCAAAGGATATCTCATGCAAAAATCCTCACTGGCTCTGAATAGCAATCAACGCTGGCTGTGGTTGAACTGGGCGCTGGCGGCTGCCCTGGGTACAGCCTTGGGCTCGCTGGCACAATTTGGGTTTTCCTGGTTATATAACTGGGCGCCGATTAACACCTTCCTGCTCTCATTGGCGCCCAATGGCGCTCCGGCGCTGGACGCCCTGTTCTCAACCTTTGGGCTGATCGCCAATAACCTGATTGTGGCTGGAGCCGGCTGGTTGGTCATCCGACCCTACTTGCGGTACGACCGCGCCTGGTTGTGGGCGGCATTTATGGGCTTGTGGATTACCCTGACCAACGGTTTGCTGGGTAATTATATGAACCAGACGACGTCACAAGCGCTTGGGCTATTCTTCTCAGCGCTGATGTCCTGGCTGACTTTTATTGCAGCGGCAGTCGTCACCTGGCTGGCGTTACGTCTGGAAGTGAAGCGTGCCAGCCGCTGGTTGCTGTGGAGNNGCCTTGCTCTCCAGCCAGGAGATGACCACCAGCCTGGGGTTGCAGGCACTGCTGGCGTTCATCCCTGCCATTTTCACTGGTTTGGGATTGGCATTGATGTTGGCTCACGATGATGCGGCTGCAGAAAAGCCACTGCCCAACCCGAGCAACCAATTCCTGCTCAAGTGGGTGCTTTACACTCTTGTCAGTGTGGTGGCATGGCGTTTTGTGTCTATTCTGATTGCCTTGACAGGCTTAAACACCCTCATATCCGGAAATCAATTCATACTGGCGATATACTACGGCGTTTATTTTGCCTGGCTGGCGCTCTTCCAGTGGTTGATGCTCAGGCAGTGGATCCGTAACAGTTGGATTTGGCTCCTTGCAACCTTCCTGGGCGGCGCTCTGGGCGTTTTATTGACCAATGCGTTAGACCTGCAGACCTGGATGACCACTTCAACGCTGGCTGCCGCTATCCCGCAGGAAATCCTGTATCCACTGCTCTCTTATGGCATCCCCTGGACGTTCATCGCCATCCTGCAAGCCGTCTGCCTGGTGCTCTGGGTGGGTTGGACGGGTTTAACCTGGATTTTGTGGGCGCTTCTGGCATTTGTCCTGTATTATGTTTTTGGCGGCTGGGGCGTGTATGCGCTGGCAACCGCTTTGGTTTTATGGGTTTTGCTGGCAGGAATCTTACGACACCCGATTCTGGCGTTAAAAACGGACGCAGACCTAAAACCAAGTCAATTAAAAGAAGCAACGCTAACATTACAAGACCGGGTGGCGGAATTCTTTGAGAAAAAAATCAAATTAAATCCTGCACGCGATACCCTTGAAGCCAGTGCAGTGGATAGTGTTGGTTTGACTGATTCAATGGGTGTGTTGACCGCAGTTGGCGATGTCAAACTTTACATCCTGAGGACGGCTGACGATGTATTACCAGATGAACCCGATGTTGTTTCCGACCAAATTCTGGGGGGCGAGTGGGTGGA
>DFYN01000181.1:0-820 GCA_002383615.1 Anaerolineaceae bacterium UBA4081 | reverse complement strand
ACAGTGTTGTGCAACAATGACCCCTTGCCAGCACCTTTTATGCAAATTTATCCTGAAGATCAGGAAAACGACCTGGATGAGGAAATTGAAGAAGAAATCGAAGATGAAATTGAAGAGGCGGTAGAAGGCAAGCACGATAATGATCTTGATAACGCAAGCGAGCAAGTTTAAACATGTTGACGCTGGAAAGCGCCCGCCGGTACTATCCGGCGGGCGCTGATGCCGTGCATGGCTTTGACCATATTGAACGCGTCTACCGCATGGCGGAACGCCTGGCGCTGGAAGAAGGCGCTGACCTGGAGATTGTGCGGGCAGCCGCCCTGCTGCATGACGCCCAGGGCAGCCTGAGCGGCGCTGAGGAGCGGTTGGACCATCATGAACAGTCTGCCTTGTTTGCAGGGGAGGTACTGGCTGAGGAGGGATGGTCGCCCGAGCGGATTGCAGCAGTTCAGCACGCCATCCGCGCTCACCGATATCGCGACCGCCGTGAACCGCCGCAAACCATTGAGGCAAAGGTTGTCTTTGATGCGGATAAACTGGACGTCCTGGGAGCTATCGGCGCTGTACGCGTGGTGGTGTACGCAGCGCTGGCTGGTCAACCAACCTATGCAGAACCATCACGGCAATTTTTGGAAACCGGCAAAGAGGAACCGGGAGAGCCCCACTCTGCTTATCATGAGTGGCTGTTCAAACTCCGCAATGTGCGTGAACGCTTGTTCACCGACACAGCCCGCGCCATAGCTGACGAACGTATGGCGTACCTGGCTGCCTTTTTTGAGCGGTTGGGGCAGGAGATGCGCGGCGAGGCGTAATTAGCGCG
>DFYN01000013.1:3332-8767 GCA_002383615.1 Anaerolineaceae bacterium UBA4081 | reverse complement strand
ATTTCTCGCCCTATGACTCCAAGGGCTCGAAATGACATAACCTTTTCCGCGGATGGGGGAATGCGGGCAGCAATGAACGATTGGCAGCAGAAATTATTCACCACAAAGGGACAAAGTCCACAATGAATATTAGGAGCGACGAGGCTTCCCTTTCAGGGTGCAGAAGATGCGATGCCCCGCCACTCCCGTTTCCATTTTGGGGGCAACGGTTGCGGAACAATTACGACGGGGATGTCGTCTATAATTCACTGGCGGAAGCGCTTGTAGATTTGTTTTGCCTCATCCAGATGCACGGGTAAGGTTATAATACTTTTTTGTACCAGATGAGCCACGTTCTCACTGCACCACTTATGGNNGCGCTGGCATTTTGGCTGGGTGCTGCCGACATTTTTGCGCCCCAAAGCCACTTTGACGACCATTGTGGAGCAAGACCATGCTGTTTGGCTGACGCCCTTGCTGATCCTGAGTGTATTAGCGCTGGTCGCTGTTCTGGCGTCTGGTCCAGCCCGCATGAGCGCAGTGCAGATGGGCGCCACGCTCCCCCCCGATTTCCAGTATTACCCCCCTGAAATGCAGCAGCAATACCTGGATGCCCAGGCTCAGCAATCCTCGCCGGTGCTCATTTATGTCCTGCCCGCCATTGGCGCGGTGCTTGGTGTTTGGCTGGGATGGCTGTTGCTAGGCGTCATTTTGCATCTGGCTTTCACCATATCCGGTAGCGGCAGCCGAACCCTGACCATTCTCAACCTGGTTGGTTGGGCAAGTCTGCCGCTGGCGCTGCGGTCGGTAATTCAAATTGTATTTACCCTGGTAACGCGCCAGGCAATCAATGGCAGCGGTCTCTCTGGGTTGGTTCCTGCGGAAGCAACAGGCGCGACAGCCATCATGGGTATTGCGTTAGGCTTTATTGATATCTTTACCATCTGGCAAATGGTTCTCCTTTTCATTGGCGCCGGTCCTGCCTCGGGTTTGAACCGCCGCAAAGCCACCCTGGTGACCCTGGCAGCATGTATCATCATGTTAGCCCTGGCGGTCTTACCCGGCTACATTGGCGCGCGCTTGAGTGGTATTTCCACTTCTGGTGGATTCTTCTTTTAATGGATGAACCGACTTTTATCAAGATTCGCGGGTTGAGGCGGGTGTTCCCGATGGGCGTCCGCAGCCGCCAAAAAGTGGTAGCGCTGGCAGGCGTGGATTTGGATATTCCACGCGGGTCATTCACCGTCATCATGGGTCCCTCCGGTTCTGGCAAATCCACCTTGCTCTATATGCTGGGCGGGCTTGACGTCCCCACTGCTGGCAGCATTGAAGTGGACGGCTTGAAACTGGAGACATTGGACGCGAACGGTCTGGCAATGTACCGCCGCAAAACGGTTGGTTTTGTTTTCCAGTCCTTCAACCTGGTGGGCACCATGAAAGCAGTGGATAATGTAGAATTTCCTTTGCGGTTCGCCGGGGTTGGCAAAAAAGAGCGATTGCAGCGGGCGGTTGAACTGCTCAAAGATGTTGGCTTGGAAAAGCGTATCCATCACCTGCCAACAGAGTTATCAGGCGGCGAGCAGCAGCGGGTTGCCATTGCGCGGGCGCTGGTCTTCAATCCACCCCTCATCCTGGCAGACGAACCGACCGGAAACCTGGACAGCACCAGCGGGGCAGACATCCTGCGCCACCTGCTGCGCCTGCATGACAAGGGACACACAGTTGTGGTGGTGACGCATGATAAAGGTGTACAGCAATTTGCCACCCATAAATATTTCTTTAAAGATGGCAAAACCGTCGACGAGGCGGAATACAATACCGGCTTACTCGGCATACTGGAAACATTACAGAAGGGTGCAACGCCATGAAACGATTAACACTGATTGCGGCACTAACGATATTCGTTGCGGCAGCGTTCCTGCCAATGATAGCGCTGGCAGCCCCATTAGCTGCCGACCTGGACATCACAGCCGACGCCACCAGCAAGAGTGGCTTACCCGGCTCAGTGGTGCAATTCACCCTGACGCTCAAGAACAATATGGGGGGCGACCTGACACTGGCTGGCACGTCTTCGACCGCTGGCGGATGGACTGCACCTTCCTTGTTCCCGGACAACTTAACCCTGGCAGCTGGCGCTGAACAGCAGGTGACGGTTAACGCACCCATCCCGGCGGATGCTGCCAATGGGCAAAATGATGTGGCTACGGTGACCTTCACTGACGGCTCGGTTACCTCCAGCATTTTGCTGACGGTCAAGGCATCTGTGCCTACCGTTGAGCCAACCCAAGCCAGCGGTAGACCTCTGTTGGTGGTTGAGTCGTACAGCGCTGGTGGCAGCGCCATTGCCCCGGGGGCAAAGTTCAACTTGAATATCACACTGAAAAATATTGGCGCAGGCAAAGCTGCGAATATTGTGGCTGTGTTCACATCCACGGAACTGCTGCCGCAGGACACCGGTGGCGTGCTGGCAGTTTCTGGACTGAACGCGGGCAAATCCACCACGCTCGGTCAACCCATGCTGGCGTCGGACGCCCTATGGGGCGCTACGTATGCGACTGTGACTGTGGCGGTGAATTATTCAGATACGAGTGGCACACCCTTCACAGAAACTTTCACCATCATGGTGAACCTGAAGCAGCCTGATTATTCCAGTTACGCCAACCCAACTGCTACGCCGACAGCCATGGCTCGCCCGCAGGTGGTCATTAGCAGTTACGGCGCAGATGTAGACCCGCTGCAGCCGGGCACCATCTTTAACCTCAATATTGAGATGCACAATATGGGTATGGCAGATGCACGCGGCATCACCATGGTGCTGGGTGGCGGCGTCTCGCTCAACCCGGACGGCTCAGGCACGCCCCAACCGGGCGGAGTATCCGGCGCCAGCGGCGATTTGACTAATTTTGCCCCACTGGGTTCATCCAATATTACAGTGGTGGGTGACCTTGGCGCTGGTGCGGTGAGTACCGCAAACTTACGCCTGATTGTCAACACCAACACCGCTCCGGGCGCTTATCCGCTCAAGTTTTCCTTTGTGTACACTGATCCGAAAGGCAACCGGTTGGTGGATGACCAGGTCATCACCTTATTGGTCTACTCGCTGCCGCAGTTGGAAGTCAATTATTACCGTGACCCGGGCGTGGTCTTTTCCAATCAGATGACCAGCCTGCCGCTGCAAATTACCAACCTGGGGCGCAAATCTGCGGTGCTGGGTAACATGAAAGTCACTGCGGAGAATTCGGACGTGACCAATAATGTTGGTCTGGTTGGCACGCTGGAACCGGGAGGCTACTTCACTTTGGATGTCAACCTGATGCCCTATCAGGCTGGAGCGCTGGATGTGGTGGTGATTATCAACTACACCGATGACTTTAACATGCCGCGCACAATTGAACAGAAATTAACCATTGATGTGCAGGAAATGCCGATCCCGGAGGAACCACTGGACGGTTCGGACGGCGTGATCGAACCAGAGCAGCCGGAAACCTTCTGGCAGTGGTTGGGGCGGTTGGTGAAGGGCTTGTTTGGCATTGGTTCCGGCACTGAAGCGCCAGTTAATGAAGGTGCGCCAACAGATGAAATCCAACCTGTCTATCCGAGCGGACCTAAAGGATAAACTCCCCAATGAAATTCTGGGATTTGCTAAGTCTGATCCGCGATAACCTTGGGCGGCGCAAAGGGCGCGTGGCGCTCACGGCGGTGGGTGTGGTGATTGGTACGGCTGCCGTGGTGGTGCTGGTCTCCCTGGCGGTGGGCTTGCAGCAAAACGCCACCAACCAGTTGTGGGGTATCAGCGACCTGACCAAGATTGAGGTGTACCCCGGTTACTCCGAGAGCGGAATGGTGGAAGTCAAGATGGGCGGCGGCGGGGGCGGCGGAGCCGTACCTGAAGCCAAACTGCTCACGCCGGATGTNNAAGTTTCACGGCTACGCCAACCTGACAGGTGTGGATGTCAGCGACCTGGCAGTGCTGGAATTACCCATTTTTCAGGGCAGCACCCAGTTGTCGCGCGGCACTGCTGTGGTCGGCTCTTATGTGGCGCGCAACTTTTATGACCCCAACCTGCGCCCGGGACAAGATCCGCCGGCGCCACCTGAATTGTACGACCAGCAGATACGTGTCATTCTAATGAAATGGACGAATGATGGGCAGGAAGTACGCAAGACGGTTACCCTGCGCGTCACGGGCGTGCTGGCTGAGACCCGCGGTCAGGAAGACAATAATATTTACGTCAGTATGGATGAGTTAACCGCCTGGAATGAGTGGGGACGCGGCAGCCGCATCAACCGCAACAAAGAGGGCTACAACTATGTGATTGTAAAGGCTGAGGATGTAGACCAGGTGACGGATGTTGCCCAGCAAATCAGCGACATGGGCTTTATGGTCAACAATCCGCAGGGCTATGTCGATTCTATCAATGGCTTTTTTATGATTTTGCAGGTCATCTTTGGCGGGGTGGGCGCCATTGCCTTGCTGGTGGCTGCCATTGGCATCGCCAACACCATGACCATGGCAATCCTGGAGCGGACGCGCGAAATTGGCTTGATGAAAGCGGTTGGCGCCACCAACCGGGATGTGATGAGCATTTTCCTGGGGGAGGCAGCCGGCATCGGTTTGCTGGGCGGACTGGGCGGGGTTGTGCTGGGCTGGGGCGCAGTGCAAGCGCTCAACGTGGTAGCCGTGGCATACCTGGCACAGCAGAGCAGCCAGGGCGGCGGCATGTCCACCACTACGGTTGCGGCGGTCACACCCCTCTGGCTGCCCATATTCGCGATGGTCTTCAGCGCGCTGGTCGGACTGCTCTCCGGGCTGTACCCGGCGATGAATGCAGCCGCTCAACCACCTTTGACCGCGCTCAAATACGAATAGCTGCCTTACACGATACAACTAAAGCCGAACCTTGAGGTTCGGCTTTTGGATTAATCGGGCAGGATGTCCAGGATCTTCTTGGTGAGCACCTGCAGTTCAGGCGCCTTGGTCTTCAGTTTCGCCAAGTCGCCGCTCATCAAACCGGACTCAACATCGGCAGCCAGGACCTTGGAGGAATCACAGGTCGTGATGATTTGATTTGCAGTGTTGTGGATTTTCTTGATTAAATCCATCACATTCTTAGGCAGGATGGGCAGTTTGGTCAGGATGGGCTCAACGGTATCCAGGAAGTTATCCACGATTTTGGCATACTTAACCGCGGTGATGGAGAGCGAGCTGATGGTGCGGGTCAGGTTGATGCCCAATTCCTGGACAGTATCGATGGTGTCTTTGTTATCTGCGATGGTGTCAGAGATGTTGGTGAGCGCGCCAACCAGTTTATCCGAGAGGGGGACGTAAGCTTTCTTGGCGTTGCCAGCAGATGGCAATACCGTGCCGGGACGTTTGGTCGTAGATGCAGGGGGTTTGGGACCAAAGGATTTTGCAGGACCAGACATGATGTACTCCTTGTGTAAGCAGGTGATAG
>DFYN01000013.1:0-3275 GCA_002383615.1 Anaerolineaceae bacterium UBA4081 | reverse complement strand
AGGTTTCTCGCCCTCAGAAGGCGAGGGCTCGAAATGACAGGTTCGCATAGCTTTTATCCAAAAAAACTTTCCACGGATAACAAAGAACGCGCCTTAGCCGAACTTACTTAAAATAATAAGCATTTGGTTGCATATTTCACTTGACAGTCGGGTCTACTATAAATAGGATTGAAACAAGAGTCGATTCATCTAAGCAAGAAATAAGGAGAAGATATAGCATGAAGAAATATTTGATGATCTTTTTATTGATTGGGATCAGCGTGTTGTCCGTTTCTTGCACGCCGGTACAAACACTTGAACCCGTGGTTGCCACCACAGCTGTTCCGCCAACGGCTGAACCCGCTACCGAAACTGCCCCCGTGTTGGAATTGGTCGGGTTGGAAAAAACCGTTTCACTGACCATGGAAGAACTAATGGCGCTGCCTGCAGTGGAAGGACAGGCTGGCATAAAAAGCAGTACTGGTGCAATCACCCCTCCAGAACTTTACAAGGGTGTCGCCCTGAAGGACCTGCTTGAACTGGTTGGTCCCCTGGATGAGAGCATGGGTATCAACGTCGTTGCAGAGGATGGCTATGCCCTGACGTTCTCGTATGACCAGATCATGAACGGGACATTTATCTCGTATGACCCTGCCACTGGCGAAGAATTAAAGAATCCCTTCCCACTGACAGCAATTTTGGCTTATCGTCGCGGCGACCAGCCACTGGACAAGCAACAGGATGGAACAGTACGTGTGGCTATCATTAGCGATGAAGCCAAGCAGGTCACCGATGGTCACTGGTCGATCAAATGGGTTGCCAAAGTCGAAGTGAAATCAATGGTGCAAGATTGGAAACTGCACCTGGTGGGAGCCCTGGATGAAACATTGGATCGCGCCAGCGTCGAATCGTGCGTCAACTGTCATAAAGCTACCTATACTGATGATAAAGCCCAGGAATGGGTAGGCATCCCTCTGTATTTATTGGCTGGTTACGTTGACGATGAGATCAAACACGAAGGTCCGGCTTTCTCCGATGACCGGGCTGCCGCTGGTTATACCATCAAGGTCGTAGCTGCGGATGGTTACAGCGCAGAACTGGACATTGCCCGCATTGCCCGCAACCAAGAGATCATTGTTGCCAGCCTTGTCAACGGCAACCCCCTGCCCGAAGACAACTTCCCACTGCGCCTGGTAGGCGGCGACCTGACCAAGAAGGAACAGGTTGGTATGATCGCAGAGATCGTACTGTCTTTGGAACCGGTTGATGAAGCGAACAGTGAACCGGTGGCGCTTGTACCTGGTGAGGGCGAACTGGTGGTAATGGGATTAGTGGACAATGCCCTGCAACTAAACGAAGATGCTCTGCGTGCTCTGGATGTGGTCACCCTCACGGCAGAACACCCCAAGAAGGGTCCAGTGGAATACACCGGTGTTTTACTGAGCACCTTGCTGGATAAGGCTGGTGTGAAAGCGGGCGCGTCCAAGCTGGTTTTTACCGCCTCCGATGGTTTCAGCGGTGAGTTGGACCTGGCTAGTGTGCAGGCATGTGCAACCTGCCTAGTGGCATTTGATGATGAAGCCGGTGTCTATAAGATGGTCATGCCGGGGCAACCCAGTAACTTATGGGTGGGCGGCGTGGTTTCTATCGAAATCAAATAAGTATTGACCTCAGGGTGGGCGATTATTCGCCCACCCTGAGCATTTAATCGGTAATATTGCTTGAATAAATAATGATGAGATCCAGAAGTATCTTAATTGGACTATTAGTGGGTGTGATATTGTTGGGGGCGTGTGCGCCTGTGGCAAGCCCCCAAATAATTAAATCTACACCGCCGACGGACGGAACCAAGACCTCCGAGCGAATACCCCTGGTGGTATTTGCTGCCGGTAGCCTGATATTACCGTTCACTGCCCTGGAAAAGGCGTTTGAAGAGCGGTATCCGACCATCGACCTGCTGGCGGAATACCACGGCAGCATTCAGGTCATGCGGCACGCCACTGAATTACACGAACCCATCGATGTGGTTGCAACGGCTGATTCATCCCTGATCCCCAAGCTGATGTACGCCAGCAACAACCCGGATACAGGTGAGCCTTATGCGAATTGGTATATCCGCTTTGCCAGCAACCACCTGGCGTTGGCGTACCAGCCGGACAGCAAGTATGCGGATGAGATCAACAGTGAAAACTGGATGGAAATTCTGGCACGCCCGGATGTGCGGGTTGGACTGGCTGACCCACGTTTTGATGCTTCCGGCTACCGCGCGTTGATGGCTTTTGCGCTGGCTGAAGAAGCCGATCAAAATTACCATTATTTTGGTCCAATGTTCAATGACCAGTTCAGGATGCCCATCACCATCTTTCGTGATGATGACCTGGATACAATTACAGTACCAGAGGTATTGGAAACTAAAACGGGTTCGCATATCGTGCTGCGTGGCGCTAGTATTCAACTGGTGGCATTGCTGCAATCCGGTGAGATTGATTATGCCTTTGAATATGAATCGGTTATCCAGCAGCATCAGCTGGGGATGGTGAAACTGCCGGATGCTGTCAACCTGGGTGAGGAAGTTAATGCTGATGCCTATGGAATGGTGCAGGTTAACCTGGATTTTCAGCGCTTTGCCACCGTGAAGCCTGAGTTTCGCGGCGAGCGGATCGGTTACGGCATCACCATTCCCTCCAGTTCACCACACCCAGAAGAGGCAGCCTTGTTCATTGAATTTTTACTGGGAGATGAAGGGCGCGCCATAATGGAGTCGTACCACCATCCCATGTTTGAGCAACCGCTGGTGGATGGTTTTGAGAATGCCCCAGCCAATTTGCAGGCATTGTGTGTGCCTGCGGGAGCGCAGTGAGCAACCGTTGGAGCACGTTTGAGATCGTACTGGCTTTTTGCGCCAGCACGATGGTGTGTTTCATCCTGCTGCCTTTGGCTGCCACCCTGTTATCTTCCACGCCGCAAACGCTTTGGTTAACCTTGCTGGACCCGGAAGTTTACCGTGCTATCGGGCGAACATTTCTGGCGGCTGTATTGGCAGTGGTACTGGGGTTTTTGAGCGGTGTACCCCTGGCATACCTGCTGGCGCGACGCAACTTTCGCGGACGGGCTGCTTTGCGAGCCCTGGTCAATCTTCCCATTATTATTCCGCACACTGCGGCAGGTGTGGCGCTGCTGCTGGTTTTTGGGCGGCGCGGCTTGTTAGGGGAGTGGCTGGAACCACTGGGAATAGTTTTCAGTGATCATCTAGCCGGGATTGTGGTGGCAATGCTCTTTGTAGGGCTGCCCTTCCT